>NZ_JBVJWR010000015.1:171274-203065 GCF_055602235.1 Streptomyces sp. NPDC037410
CCCACACCCCCAAAAAAAGCCCACAACAAGACCCTTCCTTCACCACCCCCCGTGGGGTGGGCCCAGGGAGGTCCTCTTTTTTGTCTTTCGCCCCCCCCCCCCCCCCCCCCCCCCCCACACCCCCCCCCCCCCCAAGGGCCTCAAGCGTCCCAGAGCGCGCCGAAGGTCAGCAGGTCGCTGCGGTACTCGATGGTCTCGGCCCACTCCTTCGGCCAGGCGTCCGCGCCGAGGTGGGCGCCGGCGAAGGCGCCCGCGAGGGCGGCGATCGAGTCGGAGTCGCCGCGGGTGCAGGCGGCGCGGCGCAGCGCGGTGAGCGGCTCGTCGGGGAAGAGCAGGAAGCAGAGCAGCCCGGTCGCGAGGGCCTCCTCGGCGATCCAGCCGTCGCCGGTGTACTCGCAGGGGTCGAGCTCCGGGTCGGCCGTGCGCTGGACGGCCTCCAGGCGCTCCAGGACCGCCAGGCACTCGTCCCAGCCCCGCCGGATGAAGGAGAGGGCGCCGGCGTCCTGGGAGCGGGTCCACAGGTCGCCGAGCCAGTGCTCGTGGTAGCGGGAGCGGTTGTCGAGCGCGTACGAGCGCAGCTGCCCGACGAGCCCGGCCGGGTCCACGCCCTGCGCGAGCAGGTACACGGCGCGGGCGGTGAGGTCGGAGGCGGCGAGCGCGGTGGGGTGACCGTGCGTCAGGCCCGACTGGAGCTGCGCGGCACCGGCCCGCTGCTCCTCGCTGAGCCCGGGGACGAGCCCGATGGGCGCGACGCGCATGTTGGCGCCGCAGCCCTTGGAGTGGATCTGGCCGGCGTCCTGCCAGGGGACGTCGGTCGTGAGGAGCTGACAGGCGACCAGGCAGGTGTTCCCGGGCGCCCGGTTGTTCTCCGGCGAGCGGAACCAGTCGATGTACTCCTCCCGCAGCGGCTGTGCGAGCCGCTGCGGGGCGAGCACGCCCCGGTCCATCGCCGTGCGGATGCCGCGGGCGAAGGCGAGGGTCATCTGGGTGTCGTCGGTGACGCGGCCGTTTGCGGGAAGCGCCAGCTGCCGCCACGGGCCGTACCAGTCGGTGATCCGCGGCACGTCGAGGAACTCCGTGGGCCGGCCCAGCGCGTCCCCGAGCGCGAGCCCGATCAGGGAGCCGGTCGCGGCCTGCTTGGTGGCGTGGCGGGTGAGGTTCATGTGGGGCGTCCTTCCGGTCGCAGGAGGGGCGGGTGGAGGGTGGTGGCCTCGCCCGCCCGGTAGAGAGCGGCCGGTTTCCCCCGTCCGCCGGTGAGGCGCGGCGGTCCTTCCACGGCCTGGACGAAGCCGGGCGTGGTGAGGACCTTGCGCCGGAAGTTGGGGCGGTCGAGTTCGACGCCCCAGACCGTCTCGTACACCTGCCGCAGCTCGCCGAGGGTGAACTCGGGCGGGCAGAAGGCGGTGGCGAGGCAGGTGTACTCGAGCTTGGCGCCGACCCGGTCGTGGGCGTCGGCGAGGATCCGGTCGTGGTCGAAGGCGAGCCCGCCGTGCGTCCCGTACGGGATCCAGCGGGCCTGGGCCGCGTCGCCGCCCCCGCGTGGTTCGGGAGGGTCGGGGACGAGCGCGGTGAAGGCGACGGAGACGACCCGCATCCTCGGGTCGCGGTCCGGTTCGGTGTAGGTGCGGAGCTGTTCGAGGTGGAGTCCTGCGACGGTGGCCTCGGACAGTCCGGTCTCCTCGGCGAGTTCGCGGCGGGCGGCCGTCTCGGCGGACTCGCGGGGCAGGACGAACCCGCCGGGCAGGGCCCAGGATCCGGCGTACGGCTCCTGGCCGCGCTCGACGAGCAGGACGTGGAGGCGTTCCTCGCGGAGGGTGAGGACGGCGAGGTCGACGGTGACGGCGAAGGGCGCGAAGGCGTGCGGGTCGTAGCCCTCGGGGGCCCGGTGGGCGGTCATCGGGGTTCCTCCGTGAGGTGCGGGCCCTCGGCGAGCAGCGCGTCGACGGCGGCGACGGCGGCCGCGAGCCGCTCCTCGTGGGGGCCGGTGAGGACGGCCGTGCGGCGGCCGGTACGGGCGAGCCGGGTGAGCAGGCGCGCGGTCATCCAGGGCCGCAGCTGCTCCCCGCCGCGCGGTCCGTCGTCCGCGGCGTCGACGCCCCGGTGGTCGGTGAGCAGCCAGAGGTGCTGGCGGCCGAGGGCGGCGATCTCGCCGGTGGCGCGGCTGGTGGTGCCCAGGTACCGCTCGTGGCGGATGGTGGTGGCGAAGGCGTCGGTGTCGCAGAAGAGGACGGGTGAGCCGTCGCGGGCGGCCTCCTCCTCCAGTTCGGCCTGGCGCTGGGCGATGACGGGGAAGTCGGAGGAGCGGAGTCCGGCGGGCGCGAGGGCGCGGTACGCGCGCGCGTGATCCGGTACGTAACGCGTGCGGGCCCAGACGCCGCCGCGCCGCCGGTAGTGGTCGGCGAGGGCGAGGGCCATGGTGGTGGCGCCGGTGGACTCGGCGCCGAGGACGACGACGCGCCGGGTGAGCGCGGACCGTACGGGCGGCTCAAGGAAGTCCCAGAAGGCGGCGGGGTCCTCGCGGACGGCGGTGTCGGTGAGGCGCGGGGGCTCCGGGTCGACGAGGACGGTCTCGACGCCGAGGCGGCGGCCGAGATCGTGCTCGTACGACTCCGAGGCGAAGCCCCCGTACGGCTCCGGGGCGAAGTCCCCGTACGACTCCGAGTCAAAGTCGGCGTGCGGCCCCGAGGCGAAGCCCCCGTACGGCTGTGAGGCGAAGACGGCGTCGACCCGCTCGGGGCCGGCGTACTCCTCGCCGCCGACGACGAGGACGTCGGGGTGGATCTCGCGCATCCACGCGACCCGGTCCTCCAGCGGCAGGGGCTCCGCCGAGGAGCCGCGGACCAGCACGGTGAGGCGCTCGCAGCGGTCGCGCGCGGTGCGGACGAGGTGGTGGTGGCCGGCGTGCGGCGGGTGGAACCTGCCGGGGACGAGCCCGTGGCCGTAGCGCGTCATGAGGTGCCCCCCGCCGTGGACGGCCCCGTCCCTCCGGCGCGCGTCGTGCGGCGCACCGGGAGGACGTCCAGACCTGATCCACCCCCGTGGGTCCAGGTCCACCGGCTGTACACGGCGGGGCTCACCTCCGATCTCTTTAAGAGTCACCTTGACTATAAAGCAGTCGGGCCGTCCCCCACAATCCCTCCGGCCCCCGGACCCCGGACGCGACGAAGCCCGTGACCGCCGGGCGGTCACGGGCTTCGTCGTACGGCAGGGGCCTTACATGCCGACTTCCTTCATCAGCATGCCGACCTCGGTGTTGGTGAGGCGGCGCAGCCAGCCCGACTTCTGGTCGCCCAGGGAGATCGGGCCGAAGGCGGTGCGGACCAGCTTCTCGACCGGGAAGCCCGCCTCGGCGAGCATCCGGCGCACGATGTGCTTGCGGCCCTCGTGCAGGGTGACCTCGACGAGGTAGTTCTTGCCGGTCTGCTCGACGACGCGGAAGTGGTCGGCGCGGGCGTACCCGTCCTCCAGCTGGATGCCGTCCTTGAGGCGCCGGCCGACCTCGCGGGGCAGCGGGCCGGTGATGGCGGCCAGGTAGGTCTTCTTCACGCCGTACTTCGGGTGCGTGAGGCGGTGGGCCAGCTCGCCGTGGTTGGTGAGCAGGATGATGCCCTCGGTCTCCGTGTCGAGCCGGCCGACGTGGAAGAGCCGGGTCTCGCGGTTGGTGACGTAGTCGCCGAGGCACTGGCGGCCGTCCGGGTCCTCCATGGTGGAGACGACACCTGCCGGCTTGTTGAGCGCGAAGAAGAGGTGGGACTGGGTGGCGACGGTCAGGCCGTCCACCTTGATCTCGTCCTTCTCCGGGTCGACGCGCTTGCCCTGCTCCAGGACGATCTCGCCGTTGACCTCGACGCGGGCCTGCTCGATGAGCTCCTCGCAGGCGCGCCGCGAGCCCATGCCGGCGCGGGCGAGGACCTTCTGCAGCCGCTCGCCCTCCTGCTCGGCGCCGGGGAAGGTCTTGGGGAGCTTGATCTCGGGCCGGCCCTCGTACCGCTCCCGGTTGCGCTGCTCGATCTTGGCGTCGAGCTCGCGCGAGCGGGCGGGGGCCTGTCGCTGGCCGTGCGGGCCACGACGGGGCGGGGTGCCGCCCTGGGGCGCCTTGGGGCCGCCCTTGGCGCCGCCGCGGGCCGCGGAGCCGCGACCCTTCTTCGGGGCCTCGGAGGGGCCGCCTACGTCGTAGGAGCGCTCCTCGGGGCGCGGACGACGCGGGTTGCTGGGGCGCTTCTGGTCGTCACGGCCGCCACCGCCCTGGTAGCCGCCACCGCCCTGGTAGCCACCGCCGGAGCCGCCGCGGTAGCCACCGCCACCGCTGCCGCTGCCGGAGCCGCCCCGGTAGCCGCCACCGCCACCGGAGCCGCCGGAGCCGCCCCGGTAGCCGCCGCCACCGCCGGAGCCGCTGCCCCCGCGGCCGCCACCGCTGCTGCCGCCGCGGCCGCCGCTGTTGCCACCACGGCTCCCGCCGTTGTTTCCGCTGCTGTTCCTGCCGCTGCTGCTTCGCATCAAACTTCCGTCTTGTCGTCGTCGTCCTCACGATCCGGCGCATCCGGATCGAATGACGGGACCCCTTCCAGCGAGTCCGGCTCGACCGCCTCCGCCTCGGGGAGGAAGGGGGCGAGCTCGGGGAGTTCGTCCAGGCCGCGCAGGCCCATCCGCTCCAGGAAGTAGTTCGTCGTCCTGTACAGGATCGCACCTGTTTCGGGTTCCGCGCCCGCCTCCTCCACGAGACCCCGCTGGAGGAGGGTCCGCATCACGCCGTCGCAGTTGACTCCGCGGACGGCGGAGACCCGGGAGCGGCTGACGGGCTGGCGGTACGCGACGACCGCGAGGGTCTCCAGGGCCGCCTGGGTGAGCCGGGCGTGCTGGCCCTCCAGGACGAAGGCCTCGACGGCCGGGGCGAAGGCGGCGCGGGTGTAGTAGCGCCAGCCCCCGGCCACCCGGCGCAGCTCGAAGCCGCGGCCCTGGGCGGTGTACTCGTCGGCCAGCTCGTGCAGGGCGTCGGCCACCTCGTGCGGGGTGCGCTCCAGGACCTTGGCGAGGTGGGCCTCGGTGGCGGGCTCGTCGACGACCATGAGGACGGCTTCGAGGGCGGGCTTGAGGTCGCTCACGCGAGGGCCTCCTGGTCGAATTCGTCGGTCACTGCCGCGGACGGGTCGCTCTCGCCGCCGGTCCAGGAGACCGTGAGGTCCCCGAGGGCGGTCTCCTGGTCGAGGGCGACCGCCTTCTCCCGGTAGAGCTCCAGGAGGGCGAGGAAGCGGGCGACGACGGTGAGGGTGTCGCCGGCGTCCTCGATCAGCTCGCGGAAGACGGCCGACCCGCGCTCGCGGAGCAGCGCGACGACGACCGCGGCCTGGTCCCGGACGCTGACGAGCGGGGCGTGGATGTGGTCCACGTACACCTGGGGCTCGGCCCTGGGCTGCATGGCCTTCGCGGCGAGCCTGGCGAAGCCCTCGGCGCCGAGGGAGATGACGACCTCGGGGAGCAGCTCGGCGTGGTGCGGTTCGAGTCCGACGGTACGGGGGTGGCGGTGGCTCTCGGCCTCCCAGCGCTCCTCGAAGATCGCGGCGATCTGTTTGTACGCGCGGTACTGGAGGAGCCGGGCGAAGAGCAGGTCACGGGCCTCCAGGAGGGCGAGGTCGGCCTCGTCCTCCACCTCGGCGGCGGGGAGCAGCCGGGCGGCCTTCAGGTCGAGCAGGGTGGCGGCGACGACGAGGAACTCGGTGGTCTGGTCGAGGTCCCCGTCGGGCCCGAGGGCCTTCAGGTGCGCCATGAACTCGTCGGTGACCTGGGAGAGGGCGACCTCGGTGACGTCGAGCTTGTGCTTGGTGATCAGCTGGAGGAGCAGATCGAAGGGCCCCTCGAAGTTGGCCAGCCGCACGGTGAACCGACCGTCACCGCCCTCCGGCGCTTCCCCGGTCCCGACCGGAGCGGTCGGCACCGGAGCGGGTTTCGCCGTCTCGGCAGGGGCGGTCGGCACCGGAACGGGTTTCGCCGTCTCCACCGGAGCGGTCGGCACCGGCTCCGCCGTCTCGCCCGGGCCGCGGCCCAGGGGGCGGCGGCCCGGCGGGCGGGACGTTTCGTCAGGGGCGTGGTGCATGGGGGTCCAGGGGGAACGAGGAGAACGGCAGCCCGCAGGCTACCGTCAGCGGCCGCGCAGGCGGCGGACGAGGATGCTCGCGTCGCCGCGGGACTCCAGGTCCGCCAGGACGACCGCGACGGCCTCCCGGACGATCCGGCCCCGGTCGACGGCGAGGCCGTGCTCGCCCCGCAGCACGAGCCGGGCGTGCTCCAGGTCCATCAGCTCCTCGGCGGAGACGTAGACCGTGATCTTCTCGTCGTGGCGCTCGCGGCCGCTGGGCCGCCGGTTCGGGGCGCGGCCACCGCGTCGCCGGGCCCCCGCGGGGGCGGGCACCTGCGCGCCGGGCGCGGCCTTGGGGGCCTGCCCCTCGGGCTCGGCCGTCCGGGCCCGCGGTTCCGCGGCCTCGGAGTCCGCCGGGGCGTGCTCCGCGGAGCCCCCGGCCGCCGCGGTGTCGCTCTCGGCGGCCGGTGCCGGGACCGCCCGGCGGGGTGCGGACGCCTGGAGCGCCGTCCCCCCGGTCGTACGGAAGAGTTCGTCGGCTCCGGGCAGACTCACTCGGCGTGACACCGGGCGAGCACCTCCCTGGCGAGCTGGCGATAGGCGGCGGCGCCCACGGAGTTGGAGGCGTACGTGGTGATGGGCTCGCCGGCGACCGTGGTCTCCGGGAAGCGCACGGTCCGCCCGATGACCGTGTGGTACACGTGGTCGTCGAAGGCCTCGACGACGCGCGCGAGGACCTCACGGCTGTGCACGGTCCGGGAGTCGTACATCGTGGCGAGGATGCCGTCGAGCTCCAGCTCGGGGTTGAGCCGCTCCTGGACCTTCTCGATGGTCTCGGTGAGCAGCGCGACTCCGCGCAGCGCGAAGAACTCGCACTCCAGCGGCACGATGACCTTGTGAGCCGCCGTCAGGGCGTTCACGGTCAGCAGGCCGAGGGAGGGCTGACAGTCGATCACGATGTAGTCGTAGTCGTTCATCAGCGGCTTCAGGGCGCGCTGGAGCGTGGACTCGCGCGCGACCTCGCTGACCAGCTGGACTTCGGCGGCCGAGAGGTCGATGTTGCTCGGCAGCAGGTCCATGTTGGGCACGGCGGTCTTGAGGAGCACCTCGTCCGCCGACATGCCCCGCTCCATGAGCAGGTTGTAGACGGTGAGGTCGAGCTCCATCGGGTTCACGCCGAGGCCGACCGACAGGGCTCCCTGCGGGTCGAAGTCGACGAGCAGCACCCGTCGTCCGTACTCGGCGAGCGCGGCGCCCAGGTTGATGGTCGACGTGGTCTTGCCGACGCCGCCCTTCTGGTTGCACATCGCGATGATCTTCGCGGGTCCGTGATCGGTCAGTGGACCCGGGATCGGGAAGTACGGCAGGGGCCGTCCGGTCGGGCCGATCCGCTCGCGGCGCTGGCGGGCAGCGTCGGGTGCGAGGGTGGCCGCGTACTCCGGGTCGGGCTCGTACTCGGCGTCGGGGTCGTAGAAGTGCCCCTCGGGCACCTCGTCATAGGCGGCGAAGTGGGTGGACTCTCGGCCCATCTCGTTGCCGGCCGTGGCGTTCACGTGTAGGCCGTCCATCGTCTTCATCGTGTGGGCACTCGTCATGGGCTGGTGCGTCGCGAAGGTCCGCACCGCGACGGAGCCGATCGGGGCACCTGGCGCACCGCTCCCGGGAGTAATTGTCGACTCATTCACAAGTCGTCTTACCTCCTTGGATGTCACCAGGAACATTTATCGATAGGTCAGCGTGGCACCATGCCGACGGTTGGCGACTCTATGGCGTGTCACCGCTCCGCAGCAACACAATCCGCCGGACCCGGCCCGATGTGTCGGCAACCGAACACGTCTCTGTCAAGGGTGCGCAGGCATGCATCCACACGTTTCAGGGGTGTGCGAAACGGTTAAAGGGTTACGTTCGAGGCGAGTTGCCCGAACGTTTCGGCGGGCCTGGAGACAGGGCCGGCCGGACCTTGTCGAACAAGGTCCGGCCGGGTGCGTGATATTGACGGCACGCGTTGACGGGGACGGCGTCAACGGGCCCTCGGGGTCAGGCCAGGAGGCTGGCGAGCTCGACGTGCTCGAGGCCGTGCGCCTCGGCGACCTCCTTGTAAACCACCTTGCCGTCATGGGTGTTGAGACCCAGGGCGAGGGCGGAGTCACGGCGCAGCGCCTCGACCCAGCCGTTGTTCGCCAGCGACACGATGTAGGGCAGCGTGGCGTTGGTGAGGGCGTAGGTGGAGGTGTTCGGGACGGCGCCCGGCATGTTCGCCACGCAGTAGAAGATCGAATTGTGGACCTGGAAGGTCGGCTCGGCGTGGGTGGTCGGGTGCGAGTCCTCGAAGCAGCCGCCCTGGTCGATCGCAATGTCGACAAGAACACTTCCGGGCTTCATCTTGGCGACGAGCTCGTTGGTGACCAGCTTCGGGGCCTTCGCGCCGGGGATGAGGACGGCACCGACGACGAGGTCGGCGTCGACGACGGCCTTCTCCAGCTCGAAGGCGTTGGAGACGATCGTCTTGACCTTCGTGCCGAAGATCTTGTCGGCCTCGCGGAGCTTGTTGATGTCGCGGTCGAGCAGGGTCACGTGGAAGCCCAGGCCGATGGCGATCTGCACGGCGTTCCAGCCGGAGACGCCGCCGCCGATGACGACGCACTCGCCGGCGTGGGTGCCGGGGACGCCGCCGGGGAGGACGCCGCGGCCGCCGACCGAGCGCATCAGGTGGTAGGCGCCGACCTGCGGGGCCAGGCGGCCCGCGACCTCGGACATCGGGGCGAGCAGCGGGAGCGCGCGGTTGGCGGTCTCGACGGTCTCGTACGCGATGGCGGTGGTGCCGGACTCCAGGAGCGCGTCCGTGCACTCCTTGGAGGCGGCGAGGTGCAGGTAGGTGAAGAGGGTCTGGTCCTTGCGGAGGCGGTGGTACTCCTCCGCGATCGGCTCCTTGACCTTGAGCAGCAGGTCGGCCGTGGCCCAGACCTCGTCGGCGGTGGCGAGGATCTCGGCGCCGGCGGCGACGTACTCCTCGTCCGTGATCGAGGAGCCGACACCGGCGTTCTGCTCGATGAAGACCTGGTGGCCGTTGCGGACGAGCTCGTGGACACCGGAGGGGGTGATGGCCACGCGGAACTCGTTGTTCTTGACCTCGCGGGGGATGCCGACCTTCATCGTCGATCACGGTCCTTGAATCGGGGGGATAACTGGGGCAAAGCGATACATACCCGGAAGCGCTACGGCGCACCGGGGCAGACCACGTCCGAACGCGGCTCACCCAGTCTAATGAAGGAGTACCCGCTGTCTAGCCTTTCAAAGTACTAATCTTCGATGGACCCACTACGGATTTCGTAGGTTTCCGATTCCGTTTCCAGCAGCCTCTCGGCCGCCGACCGGTGCAGCCCGGCGGCCGCGGGGTCGCCGAGCCGGTCGAGGGTGTCGGCGAGACGCAGCTGGAGCGCGGCCTGGAGCCGGGAGTCCTGGGCGCGACGGGCCCACTCCACCGCCTCCTCACAGGTCCGCAGGGACTCCTCGGGCCGTCCGGCGTACTCCTGGACCCGGGCCGCCTCGCTCAACGCCCTTGCGTAGCCCGGGAGATCGGAGAGCCTCCGGTAGCCGGCCGCGGCGGCGCGCCAGCTCCGCAGGGCCTCCCCGTACCGCCCCGCATACGTCTGCACGGCTCCCAGGCGGGCGTACAGCCGGGCCTGGTCGGCGCGCTCGTCCCGGGCGAGGCGCTGCGCGAGCGCCCGCCCGTACCAGTCGCCGGCCCGGTGCCAGTCCCCCAGCTCCTGATACGCACCACCTACGGATTCCATTGCGCGACCGGTTGCGTACGGGTCATTTGCTCTGCGTCCGGCGTCCAAAGCCGACCGATATCGCAGCAGAGCGTCCTTCGTCCTGCCGGTCCCGGCATCCAGATCGGCCAGGTTGAGCAGGGCGGCGGCCCGCTCGCGGTGCAGCCCGAGCCGCTCGGCCACGTCCAGGACCAGCCGGTGCAGGCCGTACAGCTCGGGGGCGGCGGCCTCGGCGCCCCGGTGCGCGGCGAGCGCCCGGACCAGAGAGGCGACCAGGCGGCGGGCGAGGGTGTCGAGCTCGCCGTCGGCGACGGCGAGGCGGGCGGAGGCGAGGAGGACGGCCTGCCGGGAGTCCAGCCAGGCCGCGGCCGCCGCCACGGTCGGGAAACGCAGGGCGCGCGGCAGGCCGGCCAGCTTCCGGCGGGACGGCGAGCCCTCGGGTTCGGTGACCGCACGGCAGGACTGGAGGAGCCGTACGGTCCGCTCCAGCATCCGGGCCCGGGCGAGCTGCACCTCGGCGGGCCGGTCGCGCTCCTCCAGCTGAGCGCGAAGGAGGGGGACGAGGTGCGCGCGCACCTCGTACTGTCCGTCCTCGGCGCCCGAGACGAGACCCAGGGCGGCGAAGTCGGCGAGGGTCGTCGCGGCCGCCGAGACCGAGCAGCCGGCCAGGGCGGAGGCGGTGTGGGCGTCGGCCCGGCCCAGCGGGGCCAGGGCGAGGAATCGCAGTATCCGGGCGGCGGTGGCGGGCAGCGCCTCGTGCGCGAGCAGGAAGGCCCGGGTGAGGGGATCGCCGCTCAGCCCGCGCAGCCGCTTCGCGAGGTCGGCGACGGAGGCCTTCGGCTGGACGGACAGCCAGCCGCCGGCGAGGACGACCGCGGCGGGCAGTCCCCCGCACTCCTCGACGAGGGTCTCGGCGGCCTGCGGGTCGACGGTGATGCGGACGGAGCCGGTGAAGGAGGTCAGCAGCTCGATGGCCGACTTGGGGTCGAGCCCGCCGAGCGTGCAGGGCCGCACGTCGGGAATGCCGGTGAGGGGCCCCCGTGCGACCCCGATGACCAGACTGTCGGGATTGTCGGGGATCAGCGGATCGGCCTGCTCGGCGTCGACGGCGTCGTCGAGGACGAGGACGGCGCGACGGTCGGCGAGAGCCGTCCTGACGAGCTCGGTCAGCTCGTCCTCCCCGGCCCCCGGAGGTTCGGCGACCCCGAGCACGGCGAGGAGCTCCTGCGCGACCCGCGCGGTGGGGACGGGGTCTCCGCCCGGCTCGGTGAGCCGGGCCCGGAAGACCCCGTCGGGGTAGCGGTCGGCGAGCCCGGCGGCCAGCTCCTCGGCGAGGGCGGTCCGACCGGAGCCGGGCTTCCCGGCGATGAGCAGGACCCGGGCGCGGGGCACCTTGCGGCCGGTGAGGGTGTCGAGGCCGGTCCGCTCGATATCCGCGCGCAGGGCCTTCAACTCCCGCTGCCGACCGAAGAACTGCCGGCTGCCGGCCGCCGCCACAGCCTGATCCGTCACGGGCCACGCTCCCGTCCACCTGCGCACGAGCCGATCCCGCGGGGGACTCCGCACGGGCGTTTCCGAGCGTAGTTCAGCTCACGAGGCACTCCTGGCGGAGCACGACGGGGGTTTCCCCCGATCGGATCAGCAGATCGTCACACCACGCGGGCCCGGGTCCCGAAGACCTAGCCCTCGAAGGGCCTTGCCGGCCACGGGGCGTCGGCCGGGCGGAGGGTGTCAAGGCCGCCCTCGGCCGCCCGCGCCGCCGCCAGCGAAAGCACCCCCACCACCAGACAGTTGTTGTGCAGCTCCCCCGCGAGCACCCCCCGCACCAGCTCCTGCACCGGCACCCGCGCGAGCTCCATGTCCGCCTCCTCCTCGGAGACCTCGTACCGCTCGCCCTCCGCCTCCGCGAGGCCCCGCGCCAGGAAGATCCGTACGGCCTCGTCGCACCCGCCGGGGGTGGTGTAGACGTCCGTCAGGACCCGCCAGTCCTCCGCCTTGATGTGCGCCTCCTCGTACAGCTCGCGCTGGGCGGCGTGCAGCGGGTTCTCGCCGGGCACGTCGAGGAGTCCGGCGGGGATCTCCCAGAGCTTCTGCCGCACGGGGTGCCGGTACTGCCGGAGGACGACCACGCGGTCCTCCTCGTCGAGGGCGAGGACGGCCACCGAGCCGGGGTGGACCTGGTAGTCACGGCGGTGGACCGAGCCGTCGGGCATGACCACGTCGTCCGTGCGGACACTCGTCTTGTTGCCCTTGAAGGGGGTGGCGGTGGCGACGACCTGCCACTCCTCCGGGGTGTCCTGCACCTGCATCAGCAGTAGTCCTCTCATACGAAAACCGGGGTACGGGTCCCGGAAAGGGATCCGTACCCCGGCAACGTTAACGCCAGAGGACTACTTGCCCGTCTTGCGCTCGACGGCCGCCTTCACCAGGCCCGCGAAGAGCGGGTGCGGGCGGGTCGGGCGGGACTTGAGCTCCGGGTGCGCCTGGGTGGCGACCAGGTAGGGGTGGACGTCCTTCGGGTACTCGACGAACTCGACGAGCTTGTTGTCCGGGGACGTGCCGGAGAAGACCAGGCCGGCCTTCTTCTCCAGCTCCGCGCGGTACGCGTTGTTCACCTCGTAGCGGTGACGGTGGCGCTCCTCGACGTACGGCTCGTCGCCGTAGGCCTCGCGGACGACCGAGCCGTCGGCGAGCTTCGCCGGGTAGAGGCCGAGGCGCATCGTTCCGCCCAGGTCGCCCGCGCCCTCGACGTACGCCAGCTGCTCCTCCATCGTGGAGACGACGGGGTGCGCGGTGGCCGGGTCGAACTCGGTGGAGTTGGCCTCGGGGATGTCGGCCAGGTTCCGGGCGGCCTCGATCACGATGCACTGCAGGCCGAGGCAGATGCCGAGCAGCGGCACCTTGTTCTCGCGGGCGTACTGGATCGCGCCGACCTTGCCGGACACACCGCGGTCGCCGAAGCCGCCGGGGATGAGGATGCCGTCGACGTCGCCGAGGTGCTTCGCGGCGCCGGCCGGGGTCTTGCAGTCGTCGGAGGTGACCCACTTGACCTTGACCCGGGCGCGGTTGGCGAAGCCGCCGGCGCGCATGGCCTCGGTGACCGACAGGTAGGCGTCGGGCAGGTCGATGTACTTGCCGACGAGCGCGACGGTGACCTCGTGCTCCGGGTTGTGGACGCGGTCCAGGAGGTCCTCCCAGACGGTCCAGTCCACGTCGCGGAAGGGCAGGTCGAGCTTGCGGACGACGTAGGCGTCCAGGCCCTCGGTGTGCAGCACCTTCGGGATGTCGTAGATCGACGGGGCGTCGATGGCGGCGACGACCGCGGCCTCGTCGACGTCGCACATCAGCGAGATCTTGCGCTTGATGGCGGTCGGGACCTCGCGGTCGGCGCGCAGCACGATCGCGTCGGGCTGGATGCCGATGTTCCGCAGGGCGGCGACGGAGTGCTGGGTCGGCTTGGTCTTCAGCTCGCCGGACGGGCCGATGTAGGGCAGCAGCGAGATGTGCACGACGAAGACGTTGTCGCGGCCGACCTCGTGGCGGACCTGGCGGACGGTCTCCAGGAAGGGCAGCGACTCGATGTCGCCGACCGTGCCGCCGACCTCGGTGATGACGACGTCGACGTCGTCCGTCGCCATGCGGCGGATGCGGCCCTTGATCTCGTTGGTGATGTGCGGGATGACCTGCACGGTGTCGCCGAGGTACTCGCCGCGCCGCTCCTTGGCGATGACCTGCGAGTAGACCTGGCCGGTGGTGACGTTGGCCGAGCCGTCGAGGTCGACGTCGAGGAAGCGCTCGTAGTGGCCGATGTCCAGGTCGGTCTCGGCGCCGTCGTTGGTGACGAACACCTCACCGTGCTGGAAGGGGTTCATCGTGCCCGGGTCGACGTTCAGGTACGGGTCGAGCTTCTGCATCGTGACCCGCAGGCCGCGGGCCTTGAGGAGCGCACCCAGGCTGGAGGCGGTGAGGCCCTTGCCGAGCGAGGAGGCGACACCCCCGGTGACGAAGATGTGCTTGGTCGTCGTGGTGTTGGGCGGCATCGCCAAGAGGGGGCTCCCGTGGTCGCGTTCTGGAGGTGCGTACCGGCGTCCCCTCCGGAAGAATCGGGGGGTGCCGTCGCTGCGGTTTCGGGGTCCTCGGCTGTCGCCGTTTCCCACCGGTCCACGGGGTACCAGGGTATCAGCGACATCGGGAGACCGCTTCCGGCCACACGCGGCAGTCGGGTGTTCACGGACGGCGACGGGGCCGTCGGGGGCAGCGGAAGCGGCAGCTCACCCGGGTGGAGCAGCGCGCCGCTCGTGTGATCACTACCGGCACGGGGCCGCGACGTATTCTGCTCGGACATCGCCCGCCCGGTCGGTCGGCGGATCCCGCACACTGGCCTGGTCGACCCTTCGCGCACATCACGCACATCACGCACATCCGTAGCAAGCGCCCCCCGGGGCGGACGTGGCCGTACGACTGGAGTGAAGCACGTGGCCGGGCGTATCGAGGATTACGCACTCATCGGAGACATGCAGACGGCCGCCCTGGTCTGCCGGGACGGCAGCGTGGACTGGCTGTGTCTCCCCCGCTTCGACTCGCACGCGATCTTCGCCGGGCTGCTCGGCACCGAGGATCACGGGTTCTGGCGGGTCGGCCCGGCGGGTCCGGCGGACGCCGAGCCCGCCCCCGCCGACCGGCGCCGCTACCGCGGCGACTCGCTGATCCTGGAGTCCGAGTGGGACACCCCGCGCGGCACGGTCCGGGTGACGGACTTCATGCCGCCGCGCGACGGCGCGCCGCAGCTGATCCGGATCGTCGAAGGCGTCTCGGGCCGGGTGCGGATGCGGTCCTCGCTGCGGATGCGGTTCAGCTACGGCCGGATCGTGCCCTGGGTGCACAAGGTCGGGGAGCGCACGGTCGCCGTCGCCGGACCCGACTCGGTGTGGCTGGACACCGACGCGGAGACCCACGGCAAGGACCTGACGACGTACTCCGACTTCACCGTGACGCCCGGCGAGCGGATCACCTTCACGCTCTCCTGGCAGCCCTCGCACAGGCAGGCGCCCGCACTGCCGGACCCGGAGGGCTCGCTCGAGGCGACGGCCGACTTCTGGCGCGAGTGGGTCGAGCACTGCACGTACCACGGCCCCTACCGCGAGGCGGTGATCCGCTCGCTGATCACCCTCAAGGCGCTGACGTACGCGCCGACCGGCGGGATCGTCGCCGCGCCGACGACCTCGCTGCCGGAGGAGATCGGCGGCGTACGGAACTGGGACTACCGCTACACCTGGCTGCGGGACGCGGCGATCACCCTGTCCTCGCTGCTCCGCACCGGCTACCGCGAGGAGGCCCGCGCCTGGCGCGACTGGCTGCTGCGCGCGGTGGCGGGCGACCCGGAGAACCTGCAGATCATGTACGGCATCGCCGGCGAGCGGGAGCTCGGCGAGGCGGAGCTCGACTGGCTCCCCGGGTACGAGAACTCCGGCCCGGTCCGGGTCGGCAACGGCGCGGCGAACCAGCTCCAGCTGGACGTCTACGGCGAGGTCGCGGAAGCCCTGCACCTCGGGCACATGACGGGCCTGTCCCGCAACGACTACGCCTCCCTGCTCCAGATCAAGCTGATCAACTACCTGGAGACGCACTGGGACCAGCCCGACGAGGGCATCTGGGAGGTCCGCGGCCCGCGCCGCCACTTCGTCCACTCGAAGGTGATGGCCTGGGTGGCCGTCGACCGCACGATCAAGCTGATCGAGTCCGGGGACGCCGACGGCCCGCTGGAACGCTGGCACGCGCTGCGCGACGACATCCACCGGGACGTCTGCGAGAAGGGCTACGACAAGGAGCGGAACACCTTCACGCAGTCGTACGGCTCCCAGGAGCTGGACGCCTCGCTGCTGCTGATCCCCCAGATGGGCTTCCTGCCGCCGGACGACAAGCGGGTCATCGGCACGATCGAGGCGATCCAGCGCGAGCTGTCCACGGAGGACGGTTTCGTGCTGCGCTACCCGACCGCCGGAGAAGAGGCCGGAGTGGACGGCCTGGAGGGCGACGAGGGCGCGTTCCTCGCCTGCTCCTTCTGGCTGGCGGACGACCTGGCGATGATCGGCCGCGTCGACGAGGCGCGCACGCTCTTCGAGAAGCTCCTGGCGCTCCGCAACGACCTCGGGCTGCTCGCCGAGGAGTGGGACCCGCGGCTCCAGCGGCAGGTGGGGAACTTCCCGCAGGCCTTCAGCCACGTCCCGCTGATCGACACGGCACTGCGGCTCACCGCCTCCGGGGCGTACGGGGGCTGATCCGGGGCGTACGGCGGCTGAGGGGCGCCCGTGGGGGCCCGGACCTACGATGAAAGGGTCCTTGTCCCCCCTCGCGAAAGGGGGGCTCCCATGGCTCCCCACATCTCCGAAAGCGCCCTGGCCGGGCTCGTCGACGACCTGGCCGGAGAGGTGATCATCCCCGGTGGTCCGGGTTACGACGAGGCGCGTGCCCTGCACAACGGCATGATCGACCGGCGCCCGTCGGTGATCGCCCAGTGCGCCACCCAGGCCGACGTGTCGAACGCGATCCTGTTCGGCCGCGAGGCCGACCTGCCGATCGCGGTGCGCGGCGGCGGGCACAGCGTCGCCGGGACCTCCGTGATCGACGGCGCGCTGGTCGTCGACCTCCGCCGGATGCACGGAGTCGTCGTCGATCCGGAGGACATGACGGTACGGATCGAGGGCGGGGCGACCATGGCCCATCTGGACCACGCCTGCCAGCCGTTCCACGTGGCGACCACCGGCGGGCGGGTGTCCACCACCGGCGTCGGCGGCTTCACCCTGGGCGGCGGATCGGGCTGGCTGGAGCGGAAGTTCGGCCTGGCCAGCGACAACCTGCTCGGCGCCGACCTGATCACCGCCGAGGGCAAGCACGTCCACACGGACGCGGAGGAGAACCCGGAGCTGTTCTGGGCGCTGCACGGCGGCGGCGGCAACTTCGGCGTGGCGACCTCGCTGACGATGCGGCTGCACCCGCTCCCCCGGATGAGCCTCGTCATGCTGCTGTTCCTGCCGGAGAACGCGCCCGAGGTGGTGCGCACGTTCCGCGACCTGGGACTGGCCGCGCCCGACGAGATGGGTGGCGGCGCTATCTACATGCCGGCGCCCCCGGAGCCGTTCATACCCGAGGAGCTGGTCGGGAAGCTGGTGTGCGGGGCGGTGTTCACGTACGCCGGGCCGGTCGAGGAGGTCCGCACGTTCGCGGAGCCGCTGTTCGCGCTGAAGCCCGCGGTGGAGATCGTCACGGACATCCCGTACGTGGACCTGCAGTCGATGATGGACGACCCGCCGGGGCTGCGGAACTACTGGTCGGCCGAGTACCTGCGGGAGCTCGGCGACGAGGCCGTGGACGTCTTCTGCGCCCGCGGCGCGGGCATCCCGGCGGGCACGGCCACCCAGCACGTGCTGTTCCTGATGGGCGGGGCCGTGGCCGCCGGGCCCTCCCAGTACCCGCAGCCGTGGCGCACCGCGCCGTGGGCGGTGCACCCGTTCGCGACCTGGGAGGACCCGGCGTACGACGAGCAGGCGAGGCAGTGGGTGCACGACGTGCGGGCCGATGTGCGGCCGTGGGCGCTCGACGCGACGTATCTGAACTTCGTCGGCGCCGAGGGCGAGCAGCGGATCATCTCCTCCTTCGGGGAGAGGAACTACCGCCGGCTCGCCGCCGTGAAGGCCCGGTACGACCCCGACAACGTGTTCCGGTACAACCAGAACATCGTCCCGGCCGGCTGACCCGGCTCACCTCAGCGCGGCGATCACCTCCTGGGCGGCGCGCTCGCCCTCGGCCGCGCCGCCTTCCATGAACCCCTGGAAGTCGTACGAGCAGTGCTCGCCGCCGATGTGGACGTTGCCCTGGGCGACGCCCTCGTACCCCGCGTACCGGTGGAGGTAGCCGACGGGCCAGTAGGAGTACGCGCCGAGGGAGTACGGGTTCTTGTGCCAGGCGGAGAGCTGGGCGCGGCCGGTGTACGCCCGGGAGGTGCCGGGGAAGAAGGCGTCGATGCCGGCCAGGTAGCGGGTGACCAGGTTCCGCACGTACGGGTCGGACTCGGTGGAGAACGGCCCGGCCGGGTTCAGGTTCCGGGCCAGGCTGCCGCCGCCGTACTGGATCAGGATGCCGCCGGTGCCGCCCTGGACCTTGGTGGTGTCCCAGGTCTGCTGGACCTCGCTGTCGGTGAAGCAGTCGCCGGAGGAGACCCCGGGCCAGGGGCCGGTGCCGCGCCAGGGGCGGGTGCCGAACTGCATGTTGAGCTTGGTGCAGGAGCCCATGCGCGCGTCCCGCAGGAGGTTGCGCATGAGCGGGTCGAAGCCGGCCTGGGAGAGGTCGAGTTGCTGGAGGACGGGCAGCGGGACGCACAGGATGGTGTGGTCGGCGGTGACGGTCCGGGTGGCACCCGCCTCGGTGAAGGTGAGCGTCTGCGTGCCGTCGGCGTCGGCCCGTACGGCGGTCAGCGACCAGCCCGTGCGCAGGGTGCCGGGGGCGAGGGCCCCGGCGACGGCGTTCGGGAGCAGGTCGTTGCCGCCGACGACGTGGTAACGCTCGTTGGAGAGGCCCCAGATGTTGAAGTTCCCCGGATTGGTCTGGTAGCCCATGAGCAGGACGAGGGCGAGCGAGGACTGTTCGGTGGTGTCCGCGCCGTACTCGACGTTGTAGGCGACGTCCATGAACCGCCCGAGCGGCGAGGAGTGCCCGCCGGGGACGCGGCTCTCGATCCACTCGTACAGCGACATGTCGTCGAGGGCGGTGCCGGTGGGGGTGGTCTGGTTCCAGTACACCTCTCCCGCGTCGAGCAGGTCGCGGTGGAGGGCCTGGTAGACGGCGTTGAAGTCCGCGTCGGCCTGGGCCCGCGGGTAGTAGGCGCCGTTGAACCAGAGGACCTCCTCGGCCCCGTTGGGCCCGCCGCCGAGGAAGTCCTCGGTGGCGAGGCCGAAGCGGCGGCAGAGTTCCAGGATCTTCTTGTGGCTGGTGTCGATCAGCTCGCCGCCGATCTCGGAGGTCTGGCCGTACGCCCAGTGGTCCCGCTGGCTGTACATGCGGCCGCCGACCCTGGACGGGTTCGCCTCGTAGAGCACCGGGCTCAGGCCGGCGTCCTGGAGGGTGAGGGCGGCCGTGAGGCCGGAGATCCCGGCGCCGACGACGGCGATCCGGGCGGTGCTCCTGACCGGCGGGGTGGGGGTGGCGGCCGCGGCGGGCACGGCCGAGCCGATGCCGGCCGCGATGCCGGCAGCAGCGGCGTACGTGAGGAGGGACCGGCGGCCGAGGGCGTCGGCTCTCAGGCCGCGCAGCTCGTCGACGGGGAGGTTCAGCCGTCGGGCGGCGGCGTGCTCGGCGGCGAGGTTCTTCAGGAGGTGCATCGGGTTGGTGCGTGCCATGGGGCGCTCCTGGAGGGGGACGGGGTCAGCTCTGGGGTACGGGGGCGGTGTCCGCGCGGGTGTCGGCGGGACGCTCGGCGGCGTCCTCCAGGACGATCCGGCCGATGATCTCGTAGCGCTCGGGCCGCTTGGCCTTGAGGTAGAAGCCGAGGCCGAGGCCGCCGAAGAAGACGGCGCCGACGATCCAGGGGATGGCCTTGAAGAAGAGGGAGTCGGCGGCGAGACCGGCCGCTGTCTCCATGTTCATGACCAGCAGGACGACGACGGCGATCATGCCGATGCCGCCGAGGAGCGGGGCCGTGAGCGTCCTGAACCAGTGCCGGTCCTCGGGGTGGTTCTTGCGGAAGTAGCCGATGACGGCGAAGGAGCAGAGGGTCTGCACGATGAGGATCGCCATCGTGCCGAGGATCGCGAGCAGCGTGTAGAGGTGGATGTACGGGTCCTCGCCGGTGAGCCAGAAGGCGGCGACGAGGGCGACGGCGATCGCGCTCTGCACGTACGAGGCGATGTACGGCGAGCCGTGCCGGGCGTGGGTCCGGCCGAGCGCCGGGTGGAGGAAGCCCTCCCGGCCGATGGCGTACAGATAGCGCGAGGCGCACTGGTGGAAGGCCATGCCGCAGGCGAAGGAGCCGGTGAGCAGCAGCCACTGGAAGGCGTCGACGGCCCAGGCGCCGATGAAGGTCTGGGTGGGCGCGAAGAACAGGTCGAGGGGGCTTGCGGACGAGGACAGCTTCACGGACCCGGCGAGCCCGTTCCCGGCGATCGTCATCCACGACACGTAGATGTAGAAGAGACCGACGCCGATGACGGAGATCAGGGTGGCGCGCGGGATGACCCGCTTGGGGTCGCGGGACTCCTCGCCGTACATCGCGGTCGACTCGAAGCCGACCCACGACCAGAAGGCGAAGAAGAGACCGAGCCCGGCGGAGGTGCCGGTGAAGGCGTTCCTGGGGTTGACCGGCTCGACGGGGATGCCGTCGGGGCCTCCGCCGGCGATCAGGACGGCGGTGGCGACCGCGAAGAGGACGGCGATCTCCGCGACCAGCATCACGCCGAGCGCCCTGGCGGTCAGGTTGATGTCGAAGTACGACAGGACGGCGGTGACGGCCAGCATGACCGCCGCGTACAGGATCCACGGGATGTCGACGCCGAGCTGGTCGGCGACCGTGGTCTTGGCGAAGTAGGAGAAGACGCCGACGATCGAGGCCTCGAAGACGACGTACGCGAGGACGGCGAGCATGCCGGAGGCCATGCCGGCGATCCGGCCGAGGCCGTGCGAGATGTAGCCGTAGAAGGCGCCGGCAGCGGTGATCCGCTTGGCCATGGCGACGTAGCCGACCGAGAAGACGGTCAGGACGAGCGTCGCGAAGAGGTATCCGGCGGGTGCGCCGGTGCCGTTGCCGAAGCCGACGGCGATGGGGAGGTTTCCGGTCATCGCCGTGATCGGGGCGGCGGTGGCGACGGCCATGAAGACGACGCCGACGAGTCCGACCGAGTTCGCCTTGAGCCGGTGGACCTCGGGCGTGGGGTTCCCTGTCGCGGGATTCCCTGGGATGGGGTTCTCTGCCATGGCCCGAGAGGATCCTCGCGAGTGACGTAGGCCACAATCGACAGGCGGTCGCACAATTCCCGCCACGGGGCGACGAGTTGTCGCCCTGGTGTACGAAGTGTCCGGTCCCGTGACCGTGGGGTGATGTCGCGGAAACACGGACGCGGGTAGCGTCCGGATCCATGGACAATCAGGGCGGGATCACCGTGCAGCGGGCCCTCGAACTCCCCGGACTGCGCGGCGGGCTCCCGGAGGTCGTGGCCGGCGCGGACCGGCTGCACCGCACGGTGCGCTGGGTGCACGCGGGCGAGGTGCCGAACATCGCGTCGCTGCTCAAGGGCGGCGAACTGCTCCTCACGACGGGCCTCGGCCTGGGCACCCGCCCGGCCGAGCAGCGGGCCTTCGTCCGCCGGCTCGCCGACCGGGGCATCGCCGCGCTCGTCGTCGAACTGGGCCCGCGCTTCGCCCGCCTCCCGGCGACGATAGTGGAAACGGCCAGGGCAGCCGGCCTCCCCCTCGTCCAGCTCCACCGCGAGGTCCCCTTCGTCGCCGTCACGGAGGAGATCCACACCGAGATCGTCAACGGCCACTACGCCCTCCAGCGGCAGGCCGAGGAGGTCCACCGGCAGTGCACGGAGGCGCTGCTCGGCGGCGGCGGGGTCCCGCAGGTGCTCCGCATCCTCTCCGACTTCGCCGCGAACCCGGTCTTCCTGGAGACCGCCGACGGACAGCTGCTGTACGCGGCGGGCACCGAGTCCGCGCCCGCCGACCCGCTCCAGGTGTGGGACGGGCTGCGCGGCCAGCGGGCGGCCCGCGAGTCCGGCCCGCCCACCGGCACGGTCCTCGTCGACGTGCCCGGCGGCGGCCCCGGTACGGGCTCGGTACGGGCCCGCCTGGTCCTCCTGTCGGTCTCCGGACCGCTCTCCCCCGTGCACCGGATGGCGGCCGAGCGGGCGGCCGGGCTCCTCGCGGTCGTCCTCATGCAGGCACGCCAGGAGGAGGAGCTGGCCGCGCGCGGCCGGGGCGACTTCCTGACGGACCTCGCGGAGGGCCGCATCTCGGCGGAGGACGCCCCGGCGCAGGCCCGCGTCCTGGGCTTCAAACCGGGCGCGGGCCCGCTGCTCCCGGTGGTCATGCGCCTGGCCCCGGAACTGTCCCCCTCGGGCAACTGGGCCCTGCTGGCCCGCGCGGTCCTGGAGGAACTGGCCTCGGTGGGCGTCCCGGCCCTGCTGGGAGTCCGCCCGGTGGAAGGCCGTGTCCCCCTCCTCTTGGGCCTCCGCTCGGAATCGGAGCGGACGGCGGTCGCGGACCGGGTCGCGGCGGCGCTGCGCGCGGGCGTGGAGCGGGCCGGCCTGGAACGCGCCGGGGTGCACGCGCCGGTCGTCGTGGTCGGCGTCGCGGGCGGCTGGGCGGCGGCCTCGGCGGGCCTGCGGCACGCGGCGGAGACGGCGACGGCGGCGCAGGGCCTGTCGGACCTGCCCTGGTACGACGCACGGCGCCTGGACATCGACCTCCTCCTGTGGCGGCTGCGCGACCACCCGGACCTGGCGGCCTTCGTGGACCGCGCGATCGGCCCGCTGCGGGACCACGACAAGGCGTCCCGCCCGCCGCTCCTCCCGACCCTGGAGACGTACCTGGCGCACGCGGGGCGCAAGGCGGAGACGGCGCGCGAGCTCCACCTCAACCGCCAGACGCTCTACAACCGCCTGGCCCGCATCTCCGAACTCCTCGGCACGGACCTGGACGACCCCCAGACGGTGCTGGCCCTCTCCTTGGCCCTGAGGGCCCGCCGGCATACGCCGTAGGCCCCCGTCGTGGCGGGGGCGGGCCCCGGAGGGGCTACCGCCCCGTCAACTCGTCGTACACCGCCAGCACATGCGCGACCGTCTCGTCCTCCGTGGGCCAGGACCCCGCCTGTACCCGCCCCGCCGCCGCCAGGTCCATCCGCCGCTCCACGTCGTCGAGGAGCCCCCGCACTGCCCCCGCCAGGGCCTTCGCGTCCCCGTACGGCACCAACTCCGCCGCGTTCCCGACGAGTTCCGGTACGCCGCCGACGGCCGTCGCGACGAGGGGCACCCCGAGCCGGAGCGCCTCCTGGGCGAGCAGGGAGCGGGCCTCCCACCGTGACGGCAGGACGGCGACGTCGGCGGCGGCGAGCAGCTCGGCGACGTCGTCCCGGCGGCCGATGAGCCGCACGGCGAGCCCCTCCTCGAAGATCCGCCGTTGCAGGAAGGCCCGTTCGCGGCCTTCCCCGGCGATGACGAGCAGCGGCTGCGGGTCGAGCTCCCGCCACTCCCGGGCCGCGTCGAGCAGCGTCCGGTACCCCCGCCCGCGTTCGAGCGCGCCGACGGCCATGAGCAGGGGCCGGTCGACGGCGCCGAGTTCGGCGCGGGCCTTGCCGTCGTGGAGGCAGACGGGCCCGCGCGCAGCGGACACGGTGACGGGGGCGAGGCGCGCGTCCCGGGCCCCGCGCCGCCGGGCCCGGTCGACGAGTTCGGAGGAGGTGCCGAGGACGACGGTCGCGGCCCGCGCGGCCTTGCGTTCGAGGAGCCGCAGCACCCCGCCCCGCGCCCCGTCGACGTGGTTGCGGCTGTGCCAGGTGGTCACGAGCGGGGCCCGGCCGCCGCCGGCCAGCGCGAGCGCGGCCCGTACGGAGGCCTGGAGGCCGTGCGCGTGGACCACGTCCGCGCCGATGCAGGCGTTGCGGAGCGCGGTGACGGTCGCGGGGTCGCCGAGGCGCGGCAGGGGCACGAAGTGCGCGCCGGCGCCCAGGTAGTCGTATGCGCGGTCGAGTTCGGCCGGGGCGCACACGGTCACCCGCACGCCCCTCGCCACCAGCCCCGAGGCAAGTGATCGGACGTGCGCGCTGCTGCCCGCGCCGCCGCCGCCCAGCACTTGGACCGTACGGAGCTGTGTCACGCGCCCAAGGATGCCAGTCCGTGCCCCCGACCGTACGCACGTTCCGGCACCGAAGTGGCGTCGTTCCGGTGTGCGGAAGGCGTACGGGCCGGGCACGCACACCACGGGTTCACCCACACGAGCGAGCGCACACACCCCAAGCGCACTCCCCCGCCATCACTGTCACGCCCCCGCATCACCGTCACGCCCCTCAAGCGGAAGCCGCCCGCTCCCCCCACACCGCCGCCGCGACCAGCCCGGCCGCGTGCGCGGGTCGCCCCGAAGGCGGCGCCGAGCGTCCCGATTCTCCCCAGGGTCGCCGACGTCACGCTCACGCGTCCGCCCGTGCCGTCGCGAGGAGCTCCTCCGCGTGGGCCCTGGCCGTCTCGGAGTCCTCCTGGCCGGCCAGCATCCGGGACAGTTCCCTGACCCGCTCCTCGCCCTCCAGGACGGTGACGCCGGAGCGGGTCACGGAGCCGTCGTTGGTCTTCTCGACGAGCAGCTGCCGGTCGGCGAAGGCCGCGACCTGCGGGAGATGGGTGACGACCACGACCTGGGCGGACTTGGCCAGCTTGGCGAGCCGGCGGCCGATCTCGACGGCCGCCTTCCCGCCGACGCCCGCGTCGACCTCGTCGAAGAGGTACGTCGGCACGGGGTCGACCCCGGCGAAGACGACCTCCACCGCGAGCATCACCCGGGACAGCTCACCGCCGGACGCGCCCTTGGCGATGGGCCGGGGCGGGGCGCCGGGGTGAGGGGCGAGCAGCAGCTCGACCTCGTCGGCCCCGGACGGCCCGTAGGCGACACGGCGGCCGCCGACCTCGACGCCCTCGGGGTCCTCGGTCTGGGCGATGGCGAAGGACACGCGCGCGTGCGGCATGGCCAGCGAGGCGAGTTCGGCGGTGACGGCGTCGGCGAACCGGGCGGCGGTCTCCGTGCGCGCGTCGGTGAGCCGCTGCGCGAGCACCGAGAGCTCGTCGCGCAGCCGGTCCCGCTCGGCGGTGAGCTCCTCGATCCGGTCGTCGTCGCCGTCGAGCTCGCCCAGCCGTCCCGCGCTCTCCTCGGCCCAGGCGAGGACGGCGTCGATGTCCGCCCCGTACTTCCGGGTGAGCTGGGTGAGCAGCGCCCGGCGCTCCTCGACGGCGGAGAGCCGCAGCGGATCGGCGTCCAGGTCGTCGGCGTATCCGGCGAGCTCCTGCGCCACGTCCGAGAGGAGGATGGAGATCTCGCCCATCCGGTCGGCGAGTCCGGCGAGCGCCGGGTCGTGCGACCGTACGGCCTCCAGGGCCCGGCCCGCGCCCGCGACCAGGGTGGTCGCGTCGACGGCCTCGGGGTCCTCGGGGTTGCCCGCGAGCGCGCCGTGCGCGAGCGCGGCGGCGGAGGCGAGGGCCTCGGCGTGCCCGAGCCGCTCGGCCTCGGCGGCGAGTTCGACGTCCTCGCCCGCGCGCGGCTCGACGGCCTCGATCTCGCCGAGCCCGAAGCGCAGCAGATCGGCCTCCTGGGCGCGTTCCCTGGCCCGGGTGGTGATCTCGTCAAGTTCGGCGGTGACGGCGCGCAGCCGCCGGTACGCCTCGCCGTAGGCGGCGAGCGGCCCGGACACGGCCTCGCCTGCGTACCGGTCGAGGGCACCGCGCTGCCGGGCCGGCTTGAGCAGGCCCTGCTGGTCGGTCTGGCCGTGGACGGCGACGAGCTCGTCGGCGAGCTCGGCGAGCAGCCCGACGGGCACGGAGCGCCCGCCGAGGTGGGCGCGCGAGCGTCCCTCGGCGGAGACGGTGCGGCTGACGAGGAGCACACCGTCGTCGAGTTCGGCCCCGGCCTCCTCGGCGCGTACGGCGACGGGCGCGCCCGCGGGCACGCTGATCCGCCCCTCGACGACGGCCGAGGCCGCGCCGATCCGCACCAGCGCCGGGTCGGCTCGTCCGCCGAGCAGCAGCCCCAGGCTGGTCACGACCATGGTCTTGCCCGCACCGGTCTCACCGGTCACCGCGGTGAAGCCGGGTGACAGCTCGACCACCGCGTCGTCGATGACCCCGAGCGACCGTATCCGCATCTCCTCCAGCACGCCCCAGACCATACGAGGTTTCCCGGGTCGGATGCGACATCACCCCCGGGCGTAACCCTCGGGAGTACCAGTCGTTACGGAGCGGGTCAGCGCGGTGCGCCCCGCCATCCCGAGACCGGGAGGGCGAACTTGGCGACGAGCCGGTCCGTGAAGGAGGCGTGGTGCAGCCGGGCGAGCCGGACCGGCACGGCGCCCCGCCGCACCTCGACGCGCGCGCCTGCCGGGAGCTCCACGGTCCGCCGCCCGTCGCACCACAGCACGCCGTGCGGGGTGTGCGGCTCGACCTCGACGGCGAGCACCGACTGGGGGGTGGTGATCAGCGGCTTGGCGAAGAGGGCGTGGGCCCCGATGGGGACCATGAGCAGCGCCTCGACCTCGGGCCAGACGACCGGTCCGCCCGCCGAGAAGGCGTAGGCGGTGGAGCCGGTGGGTGTCGCGCAGATCACTCCGTCGCAGCCGAAGCCGGTCACCGGGCGCCCGTCGATCGCGAGGACGACCTCCAGCATCCGTTCCGGCGAGACCTTCTGCACGGCGGCCTCGTTGAGCGCCCAGTCGCGGTGCAGGACGTCGCCGTTCTCGTACACGGTGACGTCGAGGGTCATCCGCTCCTCGACCTCGTACGCCTTGGTGACGACCCGGTCGACGACCTTGTCGAGGTCGTCGCGCTCGGCCTCCGCGAGGAAGCCGACGCGCCCCAGGTTGACGCCGAGCATGGGCACCCCGGAGGCGCGGGAGAACTCGGCGCCGCGCAGCAGGGTGCCGTCGCCGCCGAGGACGACGAGGAGTTCACAGCCGTCGAGCGCGTCGGAGCAGGCCTCCGGCACCTTCTCGACGGACGGCGGCAGCGGCAGGTCCGCGGCCTCGGCCTCCAGGACGCGGACGCCGATGCCGCAGCGCAGCAGCCCCAGGACGACCAGTTCGGCGCTGCGCACGGCGGCCGGCCGGCCGGTGTGCGCGAGCAGGAAGACGGTGCGTGTTGTTCCCGATGGTGCTGCTGCAGTTGAGCTCAACGAGGTCCCTCCGCCACGGCGCGGTCGACGTCAGCCGGATCCAGCGCGGGCGCGCCTGCCCGCAGCCACAGAAAGTACTCGACGTTGCCGGAGGGGCCGGGCAGCGGGCTGGCGGTGACGCCGAGGACGCCGAGGCCGAGCTCGCCGGCCCGCCGGGCCACGTTCTTCACGGCGTCCGCGCGGAGTTCGGCGGAGCGCACGACTCCGCCGGTGCCGAGCCGCTCCTTGCCCACCTCGAACTGCGGCTTGACCATGAGGACGAGGTCGGCGCCGGGCGCGGTGCAGGCCGCGAGGGCGGGCAGCACGAGCCCCAGCGGGATGAAGGACAGGTCGCCGACGACGAGGTCGACGGGGACGCCGTCGATGGCGTCGAGCGTCAACTCGCGTACGTTCGTGCGGTCCTTCACGGTGACGCGCTCGTCGCTCTGCAGCGACCAGGCGAGCTGTCCGTAGCCGACGTCGACGGCGACGACGTGGGCGGCGCCCGCGCGCAGCAGGACGTCCGTGAAGCCGCCGGTGGAGGCTCCGGCGTCCAGGGCGCGCCGGCCCTCGACCTGGAGGCCCTGGGGCACGAAGGCGGCGAAGGCCCCGGCGAGCTTGTGGCCGCCGCGCGAGACGTAGTCGGGGTCGGAGTCGTCCTGGGCGACGACGATGGCCGCGGCGGTCTCGACCTGGGTCGCGGGCTTGGTGGCGACGGTCTTGCCGACGGTCACCCGGCCCGCGGCGATCAGCTGGCTGGCGTGCTCGCGCGAGCGCGCGAGCTTGCGCCGTACCAGCTCGGCGTCCAGACGGCGGCGTGCCGGTCCTGCCACGTTCGGTTCAGCTCCTGTTGTCGTACGGACGGGGGGCGGGGTGCGCGTCGAGCGAGGTCAGCTCGGCGCGCAGTCCACGGTGTACATCCTCGTACACCTCCAGGTGTCCGTCCGCCGGGAGGTGGTCGAGCTCGGCGAGACGCGCGAGGCGGGCGTCGACGGCGGGATGGCCGGTGGGCTCCAGGACGACACCGAGCGGTGCGGGTCCCGCGGGCTCGTCCGTCGCGGCCGGGGCCCGCTCCTGCGGGGCTTCGGGGGTGGCGTCGCTCATGCCACGACGCTACCGCGAAGCCCTGGGGTACCGTCGACGGCGATGGCGACGATCACGGAGTGCCGCGGCGCACTCGACAGACTTTCGGACAATCTCGCGCGGGCGGACGAGGGCGTGCGCGGCGCCGCCGCGCTCGACCGCAGCCTGAGCTGCCACATCACCGACCTGGACACGACCTTCACGGGCCGCCTCGCGGACGGCCGGATCCGGGTCGACTCGACGGTGGACGGCCCGCCGCCGGCCAAGGCGCAGATCCGGCTCGCGATGACCGGCGACGACCTGGTGGCGATGGTGGACGGGCAGCTGAACTTCGCGAAGGCCTGGGCCGGGGGCCGGGTCAGACTGGAGGCCGGCTTCCGCGACCTCCTCAAGCTGCGGTCACTGCTGTAGCGCGGGCTCCTGCGACCGGGCCCCCACGGTCGCCCGGACGCGCGCCTTCCGCCCGGCCGGCACGACCAGCGGCGTCCCCGTCTCGGGGTCCTCGATGACCTGGCAGCGCAGCCCGAAGACCCGCTCGACCAGCTCGGCGGTCACCACCTCCGAGGGCGGTCCCTCGGCGACGACCTCGCCGTCGCGGACGGCGATGAGGTGGGTGGCGTACCGGGCGGCGTGGTTGAGGTCGTGGAGGACGGCGACGAGCGTCCGCCCCTGCGTCTCGTGCAGCTCGGCGCACAGGTCGAGGACGTCGATCTGGTGCTGGATGTCGAGGTACGTGGTGGGCTCGTCGAGCAGCAGCAGCGGCGTCTGCTGGGCGAGCGCCATGGCGATCCAGACGCGCTGCCGCTGACCGCCCGAGAGCTCGTCCACGTACCGGTCGGCCAGCTCGGCGACGCCCGTCGCCGCCATGGACTCGCGCGTGATGCGCTCGTCCTCCGGGGACCACTGGCGCAGCAGCCCCTGGTGCGGGTAGCGGCCACGCGCGACGAGGTCGGCGACGGTGATGCCGTCGGGGGCCACGGACGTCTGGGGCAGCAGCCCGAGGGTCTTCGCGACCTTCTTGGCGGGCATCGTGTGGATCGACTGCCCGTCGAGCAGGACGCGGCCCTCACTGGGCTTCAGCATCCGGGAGAGGGCCCGCAGGAGGGTGGATTTGCCGCAGGCGTTGGGCCCGACGATGACGGTGAACGAGTGGTCGGGGATCGCGACGGAGAGATCGCGGGCGATGACCCGCTGCTCGTACGCCAGGGTGACCGATTCCGCGCTCAGGCGCTGCTGCCGACCGTCCATACCCGCACTCCCGGTGTCTCGTCCGTGGTCGGTTCAGGCGGTGACGGACCACGGTCACGCGAAGTTAGGTTAGCCTACCCAACCCCGTTGATCGGTCACACCCCGAGCAGTGCGAGCACCTTCCCCGCGTCCGGCACACCACCGCCCGCCCGGTCCGCCTCCGACCAGGCCGCCCCGCACAGCGCCCGCACCGCGTCCAGCACCTCCACGCCCTCACCCGGCGCACCGTCGAGGACGGGCCCACCGTCGCTCACGGACGTGAGCTCACCGGAGAGGACGAGCTCACCGTCGCTCACGGACGCCCGCCATCCCCCGCACACGAAGCCCCCGGCCCCGTCCGCGACCACCTCGGGCTGCCTCACGAGCAGCCCCCGCAGATCGGCCGCCACATACGTGGGCCGGTGCTCCGGCACCGCCGCGAGCAGCTGCGCCACGTCCGTCACCCCGGTCAGCACGAGCAGCGAGTCCACCCCGCCGTTGAACGCGCCCTCGATGTCCGTGTCCAGCCGGTCCCCCACCACCAGCGGCCGCCGCGCCCCCGTCCGCAGCACCGTCTCCCGGTGCATCGGCGGCTGCGGCTTCCCCGCGACCTTCGGCTCGAACCGGCCCCCGGTGGCGATCCGCACGACCTCCACCGCCGCCCCGTTGCCCGGCCCGATCCCCCGCGCCCCGGGGATCGTCAGATCGGTGTTGGAGGCGTACCACGGCACTCCCCGCGCCACCGCGTAGGCCGCCTCCGCGAACCGCCCCCACCCCAGCTCGGGCCCGCCGTACCCCTGCACGACCGCCGCCGGGTCGTAGTCCGCCGACTCCACCGGTACGAGCCCCCGCTCGCGCAGCGCCACCCTCAGCCCCTCGCCGCCGATGACGAGCACCCGGGACCCCGCCGGCACCTCGTCCGCGATCATCCGGGCCACCGCCTGCGCCGAGGTGACCACGTCCCCGGCCTCCGCCGGCACGCCGAGATCCGTCAGATGCTCCGCCACCTCGTCGGGCGTCCGCAGCGCGTTGTTGGTGACGTACGCCAGATGCATCCCGCCGGCCCGGGCCGCCCCGAGCGCCTCCACGGCGTGCGGAACGGCCTCCCCGCCCGCGTACACGACCCCGTCCAGGTCCAGGAGCGCCGTGTCGTACGCCTCGCTCAACGCGACCGCGCTGCCGCCCGGGCACGTCCTGCCGCCGTCCCGCTGCCCCTGGCCGTTCCACACCGTCACCGCACACTCCTCAGATCACCGGGTGAATTCCCCCACTCTCCCGATCATCGCGCATGCCCGCCAACATACGATGACAGGATGAACACATCAGGTCACGCGGCCGACGACGTCCGCGACGCCACGACGGGCCTGCACCTGACCCCGTTCCGCGGACTCCGGTACGTCCCCGAGCGGGTCGGCAGCCTCGCCGCCGTGATGTCCCCTCCCTACGACGTCGTCGTACGACCTGACGGACTGCTCCATCTCGAGTCCGCCGATCCGCACAACATCGTGCGGCTGATCCTCCCGCAGGCGATCACCGCGGGCACCCGCCACCGCAAGGCCGCCGTCACCCTCGACCGCTGGCTCGCGGACGGCGTCCTCGCCCCGGACCCGGAGCCCGCGCTCTACGTGTACGAGCAGAGCGGCGACGGCATCCTCCAGCGGGGCGTCATCGGCACCCTGGAGCTCTCCACCCCGGACGAGGGCGTCGTCCTCCCGCACGAGGACGTCATGCCGCACGTCGTCGAGGACCGCGCCGCCCTGATGCGGACCACGGCCGCCAACCTGGAGCCCCTGCTCCTCACCTACGTCGGGGCCGAGGAGGGCGGCGCCGCAGCGGTCATCGAGAGCACCGTCCGGCGCGAGCCGCTGTTCTCCACCACCACGGAGGACGGCTTCCAGCACCGCCTGTGGTCGGTCACGGACCCCGCCGAACTCGCCGTGATCGCCGGCGAACTGGCCCACCACCAGGCCCTCATCGCCGACGGCCACCACCGCTGGGCGACGTACCTGCGCCTCCGCGAGGAGCACACGGCCCCCGGCCCCTGGAACTACGGCCTGGTCCTCCTCATCGACACCGCCCGCTACCCCCTGCGGGTCCGCTCGATCCACCGCCTCCTGAACCGCCTGCCGGTCGCCGACGCCCTCGCGGCCCTCGGGGACACGTTCCGGGTGCGCAGGATCGACCGGCCGCTCCCCGTGGCCCTGGAGGCCCTGGAGGCCGCCGCGGCCGAGGGCAACGCCTTCCTCCTCGCGGGCGACGGCACCTTCCACCTCCTCGACCGCCCGGACCCGGCCCTCCTCGACCGCACGATCCGCACGGACCGCCCCCAGGCCTGGCGGACCCTGGACGCGACGGTCCTGCACTCCACCCTCCTGGAGCACGTCTGGCACATCCCGGACGCCCCCGAGGACATCGCCTACATCCACGACACGGAGGCCGTGGTCGCCCAGGCGGAACGCCGCGGCGGTACGGCGGTCCTCATGCATCCGGTACGGGAGGAGGTCGTCCGCGACCTCGCCCGCCAGGGCGTCACGATGCCCCGCAAGTCCACGTCCTTCGGCCCGAAGCCGGCGACGGGCCTGGTCCTGCGCAGCCTGGCGCTGGACTGAGCACACCGAAGCGCGGAAACGCAGAAGGGGGGGACCCCCCCGGGGGCGCCCCTCTCCCTCCCCCCGGGGAGCCGCCCCCTTCTCCCCCCCCCCCCCCCTCCTCCTCCTCCTCCTCTTCCCCCTCCTCGATCTCCAC
>NZ_JBVJWR010000015.1:203075-205458 GCF_055602235.1 Streptomyces sp. NPDC037410
TCCTTTGAGACGAAAGCGAGCAATGGGCTTGTCCCTGCGCAGCTGGGTGTGGGACGAAACCAACCAAAGCGCGGAAACGCAGAACGGCGACACCCACCGGTCCCCCCCCTTCTCGCTACGCCAGGGGATCAGCCCTTGTCGCCGTCCCGCTCGTCGTCGTCCTCGTCCTCGTCGTCCTCGTCGTCGATCTCGATGTCGTCGACCTCGACGACACCCGACTCCTCGGACTCGTTCTCGACATCGTCCTCGGACTCGTCGATCGCGTCGACGAACTCGACCCCGTCCATCTCGGCGAGCCGGTCGGACGCGTCCGTGGCGCCGTCCTTGTCGGCCTCCAGGGCCTTGGCGAACCACTCGCGGGCCTCGCGCTCACGGCCGGCGGCGAGCAGCGCGTCGGCGTACGCGTACCGCAGGCGCGCGGTCCACGGGTGCACGGCGCCGGAGGCGAGCTCGGGGCTCTGCAGCGTCACGATGGCCGCGTCGAGCTGACCCATGTCCCGGCGGGCGCCGGCGGCGACGAGCCGCATCTCGACCTGCCCGGCCTTGTCCAGCTTCTGCACCTCGGGCTCACCGGCCATGGCGAGGGCGCGCTCGGGCCGGCCGAGGCCGCGCTCGCAGTCGGCCATGACGGGCCACAGCTCGACACCGCCGCTCATCCGACGCGCGGCACGGAACTCGGCCAGCGCCTCGGAGTACTTCTGCGTTGCGTACGCGGCGAAGCCGGCGGCCTCGCGGACGGCCGCGACACGGGACGCGAGCCGCAGGGCGACGCGCGAGTACCCGTACGCCTTCTCCGGGTCCTCGTCGATCAGCTGGGCGACCATGACGAGGTTGCGCGAGACGTCCTCGGCGAGCCCCTTGGGCAGGCTCATGAGCTCCTGGCGCACATCCGGGTCGATCTCCTCACCGGTGACCTCCGGCGGGATCGGCAGACGCTTGATGGGCGCGCGGTCACCGCGGTCCCGGTCGTCACGACGCCCGAAGCCGCCCCGGTCGTCCCGGCCGCGGAACCCACCGCGGTCGCCGCCCCGGTCACCGCGGTCGTCACGGCGGAAGCCGCCGCCACGGCTGTCGCCACCGCGGTCGTCGCGACGGAAGCCACCGCCACGGCTGTCGTCCCGACGGAACGACGACGGACGCTCATCACGCCGGTCGTCACGACGGAAGCCGCCACCACGGCTGTCGCCGCCACGGTCGTCACGCGAGGGGTACGAGGGCCGGTCGTCGCGACGGAACGAGGACGGACGCTCATCACGCCGGTCGTCGCGACGGAAGCCGCCACCACGGTTGTCGCCACCGCGGCTGTCGCCACCACGGTCGTCACGGCGGAAACCGCCGCCACGGTTGTCGTCACGGCGGAAGCCACCGCCACGGTTGTCGCCACCGCGGTCGTCGCGACGGAAGCCACCGCCACCACGGTTGTCGTCACGCGAGGGGTACGAGGGCCGGTCGTCGCGACGGAACGAGGACGGGCGCTCATCGCGACGGTCGTCACGGCGGAACCCGCCACCACGGTTGTCGCCACCACGGTTGTCGTCACGCTGCCCATAGGAGGGACGCTCGTCCCGACGGAACGACGGACGCTCATCACGCCGGTCGTCGCGACGGAAGCCGCCACCACGGTTGTCCCCGCCACGGCTGTCGCCACCACGGTCGTCACGGCGGAAGCCGCCACCGCGGTTGTCCCCGCCACGGTCGTCGCGACGGAAACCGCCGCCACCACGGTTGTCGTCACGCTGCCCATAGGAGGGACGCTCGTCCCGACGGAACGACGGACGCTCATCACGCCGGTCGTCGCGACGGAAACCGCCACCACGGTTGTCGCCGCCACGGTCGTCACGGCGGAAACCGCCACCGCCACGGTTGTCGCCACCGCGGTCGTCGCGACGGAAGCCACCGCCACGGTTGTCCCCACCGCGGTTGTCACCACGGTCGTCGCGACGGAAGCCGCCACCACGGTTGTCCCCGCCACGGCTGTCGCCACCACGGTCATCACGGCGGAAACCACCGCCACGGTTGTCGTCACGGCGGAAGCCGCCACCGCCACGGTTGTCATCCCGGCGCGGCCCACGGAAGCCGCCCCGGTCGCCACCGGCACCGTCCCTGCGACGCGGCTCGCGCTCCGGACGGTCGTCGGGAGAGTTGGTGGACATCGTCGTGACTCCTGTCTTCGGGTACTGCAGTCATTCTCGCGCAGCCGGCACTCTGCCGCGCATCGGAAAAGTCAAGCAAAAAACAAAAGGACCTCTGGTCCCAGCGTGAACGCTGGGACCAGAGGTCCTATGAAGAATTGTTCGGCGGCGTCCTACTCTCCCACAGGGTCCCCCCTGCAGTACCATCGGCGCTGAAAGGCTTAGCTTCCGGGTTCGGAATGTAACCGGGC
>NZ_JBVJWR010000016.1:0-158695 GCF_055602235.1 Streptomyces sp. NPDC037410
ACCAGGCGCATGCCGAAATGGTCCCACGCAGCCTGAGGTCACCTCGGCCCGGTTCAGCAGCTGACCAACGGCCCAGATGTTAAAGATCAAGCTAGGGCCTGTCTGACAATTCGCGTCGGATCAGGCCGGGTCGTTCGGTGCGTGCGATCGGCGTGCGGCCGGGGCGCCCTCGTAGCGGAGCTACTTGGGCGTTTCGGCCGTGCGGCGAGCGTGCGTGCCGGGCGGGCCGGACCCGACGGGAATTGTCAGACAGGTCCTAGCCCCAGAGCGGCGGCTTGCTGTTGCTGTCCGCGTCGGCGCACTGCTTGGCGCGGCGCTCCAGGGCGTCGGCGTGGGCGAGGGCCTTGCGGGCCTCTTCCGGGGCGCGGTCCTTCTTGAGCCGGGCGGCCCGCTCGCGCTCCTGCTGGGCCTCCGCCCGCAGCGCCTTGACGTTGCAGGTGATGGGCTTGGCGGCGGCCGGCTCGGCGGTCACCGTCTGGCCGAACAGCACGCCCCCGGCGAGCAGCGTCGTGGCGAGCAGGGCCGTGAGGGTACGGCGTGCGGGCTTGGTGTGGTGCATGGTGGTTCTCCAACTTCAGGGCTTCGGCAGCCCGTTCGAGGTATGGTCAGTACCGGTTGGTAACTTTACCTCGGCAAACGTCGGAATCACGCCAGGCCCGGCCGGGGTCACCCGATCGTCAACACCTCTCCACAGGACTCCCACTGACGAGGTGATAGGTCGCGCGCGCGTCCAGGAGCAGCGGGACGAGCGCGCGCTGCGACTGGCGCAGGGGCACGAACACCCCGGCGCCCTCCGCCCGTACGGTCACGCCGTGCAGGGCGAGTTCGTCGCCCGCCTCGGCGTACTGGGCGGCGTCCAGGCGGTAGCCGCAGGGCGGGTCGGCGAGGATCTCCGCCGGCTCGGCCGGGTCGTTGTCGGCGCCGCCGAGGTAGACCGGACCCCGGTCGGCGAACCCGGTGCGCCGGGCGAGGGCGGTGGCCGCCGTGAGCGGACCGCGCCGCTCGTCCAGATAGGCGAAGGCCCCGCGCAGGGCGGCGTGCTGGGTGGCGACGCGGCGGCGCCGGTTCAGGGCCGGATCGTCCTTCTCGGCCTGGTCGAAGGCGTCCACCCGGGTCTCGACGAGGAGCCCGGCGGAGTGCTTGATGCCGGCCGTGTTGCGCAGGATCCGCTCCTGGCCGTCCCCCGCGACCTGCTTGACCGGCTCGCCGGTGAGGGGGTCGGTCCAGATGCCGTAGATGCCGCTGCTGTACCCGACGAGCCCGGCGGCGGGCCGGACGTAGGACTCCGAGAGCGTCCGGGACTCGTCGTGGACGTGCGGGTCGGCGTCGAGGCTGCGGGGCCAGAGGGCGAGCAGGTCCTTGTCGTAGTAGCGGGGGGTGGCCCCGTACTCGTGGAGGTCGTAGACGAGCGACGGCCGCCGGTCGCGGATGACGGCGGCGATCGCGCGCGCCTCGGCGGTCCGCAGGGCGAGGTGGTCGCGGTTGACGTCGATGCCGTCGCCGTTGCCGCGGGTGTCGGCCTCCCGGCCGTCGGGGTTCGCGGTCGGGACGACGAGGAGGGTGGTGCGGGCGAGAAAGCGCCGGGCCTCCTTGTCCTGGGCGTACGCGAGGTCGCGCACCGTGCTCAGGCAGGTCTCCCGGCCCGCCGGCTCGTCGCCGTGCTGGCTGCAGACGAGCAGCACGGTCGTGCTGCCCGTTCCGAGGGTGGCGAGCCGGAGGGGGCGGCCCTGTCCGGTGGTGCCGATCGGGCGCAGCGACACCCGGTCGCTGCCCCGGTCGACCGCCGCGAGGAACTCCGTCTCCTCGGCCCCGGTCGTCCACCGGCCGCCCCCGCTCTCCTCGAAGCCGGTGCGCGGGAGGGCCTGCGCGGGCGCGCTGTCCGCCGCCTTCGCGGGGACGGTGACGAGCGGCAGGGCGAGAGCGGCGGCGCCGACCGCGAGGGCGAGCGCCCGCCGGGAACTCCGCTCCCGGATGAGGGGGTTCATCGGGCCTCCCCGGGCAGGCGCGGTCCGGTGACGGAGACCGGCGCGACGGGACCACTCAGGGAAGGCGCCGCGGTGGGCGCCGGAACGGCCGGGGCCGCTCCGGCCGTCGCCCGGTCGAACGCCCCGGCACCGCCGACGAAGGGCAGCTTCGCCCAGGTGCGGGCGAGGTCGAGGGTGAGCGTCGGGGTGGTCGACGGAGGATCGATGAGGTCCTTGTCGGTGCCGCCGACGATCAGGGCAAGCCGGTGGCCGGCCGGGACGACGTGGTCGGTCGGGGCGAGGTCGAGAGTGAGGGTGTACGCCCTTCCGGGGGTCAGCGGGCGCTCCCGGCCCGGGTCGGCCCAGGTGCCGAGGTCGGCCCAGCCCCGGCTGACGACCGTGTACGCGACGTCCGCCGTCCGGGCGGCGGTCTCCTTGAAGCAGGCGCTGTCGCCCGGCGTGCTCGCGCCCCAGCAGGTGCGGTCGGTGAGCGTGCTGATGCCCTCGCCGGCCGCCGCGTAGTCCCGGATCGTGGCCGGCCCGAGGTCCACGAGGACGGCGGAGAGGTACGCGGTGGAGGTGGTGGGCGCCGCGGTGACCGTCACCTTCGAGGAGCCGGAGATCCGCAGGTCACGGGAGAGCGGACGGGTCACGAACCCGGCCTTCCCGGGGGTCGGGTCGTCGATCCGCGCGGCCCAGTCCAGCTCGCCCAGGGCCGGGTCGTCGGTGAAGGCCGCCGTGGAGCCGGGAGCGGCGGACGCGCGTCCGAGGACGCCCGGTCCTGAGGCGGCGCCGGGGGCGGGGCGCAGGGTGGTGGTCGCCGTGGTGCCCGGCGGCCACTGCCGGTCGGTGGTCCAGACGTCCGGGGCGCGCTCGATGTCGGCGACGGGCTCGCGGTCGACGCCGTTGTCGTAGCCGAGGAGGTAGTGGTCGAACCAGCGGTGCAGGGTGCGGACCCAGTCGGCGCGCCGGAAGTCGAAGGGGTCGACGTGGCCGGTCTGGGAGAGCCAGATCTTCCGCTCGACGCCGTGGGCGGCGAGGGCGTCCCACCACTGGCCGAACTGCTTGGTGCGGACGGTGAGGTCCTGCTGTCCGTGGACGACGAAGACGCTGGCCCTGACCTTGCCGGCGTCCTTCACGTGGTCGCGCTCGGTCCAGGCCGGAGTCCAGTCGGCGCTGTACGGGGTGCCGGAGGTGATCCGGTCCTGGACGGCGCCGCAACGGCCCTGCGCCTCGGGGCTGTTCACGTACGCGGAGAGCCAGCTCGGGTTGGCGTCGTAGAGCGGGGCGCCCTGGGAGTGGAAGTAGTCGTACCAGGAGGAGATCGCACCGATCGGAACGATCGTTTTCAGCCCTTCGACGCCGGTGGCGGCGACGCCGTTGGCGATGGTGCCGTCCCAGCTCTTGCCGATCATGCCGACGTTCCCGGTACTCCAGGCGGTGGCGCGGGCCGGGGTCCCACCGGTACGGGAGGTGTAGCCGCGGGCGCGGCCGCCCAGCCAGTCGACGACGGCCTTCGCGGACTGGATGTCGGAGCGGCCGCCGACGTCGTCGCAGCCGTCGGAGCGGTTGGTGCCGGCGAGGTCGACAGCGACGAAGGCGTAGCCGCGCGGGACGAAGTAGTTGTCGTAGAAGAGCGGCAGCTGGACGGGGTCGCCGTCGGCGTCGTAGGTCTTCTTCTGGCTCTCGTTGCCGCGCCCGCAGCAGGCGTAGTACGGGCTGGCGTCCATGATGACCGGGATCCTCCGGCCGGCTTCCGCGGGCTCGCGGGGGCGCACGATGTCGACGGCGACCCGGTCGGCGCGCCCGTCCCCGTCGCCGTCGAGGCCGGTGTCGACCCAGACGGACTCGCGGACCGCGTCGGCGTACGAGTAGGCCGGCCGTGACGCGCGCGGGGCGTCCGGAACGGGCTCCGGCTGGGCGCCGGCGGGGGTGACCAGGGTGGCGAACAGGGCGGCCGTGGCCGCGGACGCGAGGGTTCCGTACGAGAGTCGGGCTCCGCGGGTTCTCCGCATTCGCATCGGCATGCGCCGGAACGTACCCCGGTCAACTCCCGGGCAAAAGAGTGCCGGAGGGATTCAGGGGGGATTCCGGGTCATTCGGGTGGCGGACGGGTTCATGTCGGCCGAATGGCGATCGTGTGACGGCAGGTCCTCTGGACGTGACGGTGCGTCGGGGGGCTGAATAAGGTCCGATCTAAGGACCGACGACCACCTGTGCGTCTTACGTTTCTTATGACTTGGGGAGCACCTGTGCACCGCAGAATCATCGTTCCGAGCGCCCTCGCGGCCTCCCTGCTGCTGGCGATCCCGGCATCGGCGGCCGACTTCAAGGTCGGCGCCCCGGGCATCGGCGACTCCTACTACCCCGCCAGCGGCAACGGCGGCTACGACGTCTCCCACTACGACCTGCGCCTGAAGTACCAGCCGGCGACGGACCTCCTGGAGGGCACGGCGACGATCCTCGCCACCACCACGCAGGACCTGTCCCGCTTCAACCTCGACCTCGGTCTGAAGGCCGGCGAGATCCGGGTGAACGGCCGCCCGGCGAAGTTCGCCACCTCGGGCGACCACGAGCTTGAGGTCACCCCGGCGTCCCCGCTCGCGAAGAACACGCCGATCACGGTGGTCGTCCGCTACGCGGGCAAGCCCTCCGAGTTCAAGATCGACGGCTGGTCGGCCTGGGCCCGCACCCCGGACGGCGGCGTCGCCGCGCAGGAGCCCGACTCGGCCGTCTGGTGGTTCCCGTCCAACGACCACCCGCTGGACAAGGCCACCTTCGACGTCTCGGTGCTCGTGCCGGACGGCACCCAGGCCATCAGCAACGGCGTGCTGCAGTCGCAGTCCTCGCGGCTCGGCTGGACCCGCTACAACTGGCGCTCCAACAAGCCGCAGGCGACGTACCTGGCGACGCTCGCCGTCGGCAAGTTCGACATCACGACGGACAGGACGGCGAACGGGCTGCCCGTCGTCAACGCGTACAGCCAGGACCTCGGCGACAACGCGGGCGCGGCGCGCGCCTCGGTCGAGCGCACGACCGAGGTGGCGGAGTGGCTGGAGTCGGTCTTCGGGCCGTACCCCTTCAACGCCCTCGGCGGCTACGTGCCGAACGTGACCAGCGGTTTCGCCCTGGAGACGCAGACCCGTCCGTTCTACAGCCCGAAGCTGTTCGCCAACGGCTCGAACGTGTCGGTGGTCGTCCACGAGCTGGCGCACCAGTGGTACGGCGACAGCGTGTCCGTCAAGGACTGGAAGGACATCTGGGTCAACGAGGGCTTCGCCCGCTACAGCCAGTGGCTGTGGTCGGAGAAGGAGGGCGAGGGCACGGCCCAGGAGCTGGCGGACTACGTGTACGCCACGCGGGCGGCCGACGACCCGTTCTGGACGGTGAAGCCGGGTGACCCGGGCGCCGACAACCAGTTCCACAGCGCCGTCTACGACCGGGGCGCGCTGGCGCTCCAGGCGCTGCGCGACGAGGTCGGCGACGAGACCTTCTTCGCGATCCTCAAGGGCTGGCCGCAGGAGAACGCCTACGGCAACGCGCACGTCTCGGACTTCGTCCGCTACGCGGAGCGGGTCTCCGGCAAGCCGCTGACCGAGCTCTTCGACACCTGGCTGTACCAGCCGTCGAAGCCGTCCGCCCCGGCGACCGCCCCCACGGCGGCGCCGTCGGCCCGCACCGCCGCGAAGGCGACGCAGCCGGCGAAGCCCGTGCAGCCGAAGTCGTGGAAGAAGATCGCGGCGACGAACACGCTCCACGAGAACGAGGCGCCCGGGAACCACGCGGGTCGCTGACCCCGGAGGGCTCCGGTCCCGCGAGGCCGTTCGTCAGCGCTGGGCGCGGCGGGCGGTCTCGCGGGCCTTTCGGGCCAGGGGGAGGTAGCGCAGGCGCTCCGGGAGGGCCGGGACCACGGCGCGGACGACGCGGGCGAACCGGCGCAGGGTGCGCTCCTGCGCGTCCGTCCAGTCCAGGCCGATGGCCTCCCGGGCGTCCGGCGGCATCAGACCGACCGTGAGGAACGCGCGCAGCCGCAGGAAGGGGCGGCGCAGGACCGGCCAGAGGAGACGCAGGCCGAGCCGGAGCGGCAGCGGGCCCCGGTCCGGGGCGGACAGCGGCAGATCGGTGTCGAGCAGCTCCCGTACGACTGTGGTCGCCTCGATCTCCTCGGCGAGCACCGTCCGGTAGTACGGCCAGAACGCCTCGATCGTCTGCGGCATGTCCCGGTCGTGGATGCCGAGGATCCGGCCGACCTGGAGCCACTCGGCGTACAGCTGCCGTTCCTGCGCCTCGGTGAGCGGGCGGGCGAGCAGGCGGAGCCCGTGCCGGTAGATCGGGAAGCCGGTGGCGTGCACCCACGCGTAGTAGGCCGGGGTGAGGGCGTGGTAGCGGCGGCCGTGGGCGTCCGTGCCCTGGATGGTCCGGTGCAGCTCCCGCAGCCGGCGGCCCTCCGCGGCGGCCTCCTCGCCTCCGTAGATCCACAGCTGGAGCGAGCGCAGGGAGCGCTCGCCGCGGCCCCAGGGGTCGGTGCGGAAGACGGAGTGGTCGTCGACGCCGGCGCCGACCGCGGGGTGGGCGACCTGGAGGGTGAGGGCGGCGGGCAGCATGAGCAGCGCCCGGACGTCCCCCGCGACGCTCCACAGCACTCCGCCGACGGGCGGCGGGGCGGGGTCCTGACCGGCCGGGGCACGGTCGAGCGGCTTCACACGGTCCATCCCCTCATCCTCACACGTTCCGGGCCGCACCCGTGGCTGAGGAGAGTTGGTGCGATCTTGCGAGCCCGGCAAGATTCCCGGCACCCAAAGGCTACCGGAAGGTAACCGTGGCTGATTGTATGTGCGGCGCCAGTCCAACCCCCCACGCATTCATGGGAGTTCACGTGTCGTTCGCCGCGCTCCGCCGCGCCCCCGGCGCCGCCCTTTCGCTCGCACTCGCCGCCGCCACCCTGGTGACGGCCGCCCCGGGCGCGTCCGCCGCGACCACCGAGGCCCCGCGGCTGAAGGTGCTCACGTACAACACGTTCCTGATGTCGAAGACCCTGTACCCGAACTGGGGCCAGGACCACCGGGCCAAGGCGATCCCCGCCGCGCCGTTCTTCCAGGGGCAGGACGTCGTCGTGCTCCAGGAGACCTTCGACAACTCCGCCTCGGACGCCCTCAAGGCGAACGCCTCCGCCCAGTACCCGTACCAGACCCCCGTCGTCGGCCGCAGCAGGACCGGCTGGGACGCGACCGGCGGGGCCTACTCCTCGACCACGCCCGAGGACGGCGGGGTGACGATCCTCAGCAAGTGGCCGATCGTCCGCAAGGAGCAGTACGTCTACAAGGACGCCTGCGGCGCCGACTGGTACGCGAACAAGGGCTTCGCCTACATCGTCCTGAACGTGAACGGCAGCCTCGTCCACGTCGTCGGCACGCACGCGAACTCGACCGACCCGGGCTGCTCGGCGGGCGAGGCGGCGCAGATGCGCAGCCGCCAGTTCAAGGCCATCGACGCGTTCCTCGACGCCAAGAACATCCCGGCGAACGAGCAGGTCATCGTCGCCGGTGACATGAACGTCGACTCGCACACGCCCGAGTACGGCACGATGCTCGCCGACGCGGGCCTGGTCGGGGCCGACGCCCGCACCGGCCACCCGTACTCCTTCGACACGCAGCTGAACTCGATCGCCTCGTACCGCTACCCGACCGACCCGCGCGAGGACCTCGACTACGTCCTCTACCGGGTCGGGAACGCCCGCCCCGCCGGCTGGACCAACAACGTGGTCCTGGAGCAGACCGCGCCGTGGACGGTCTCCAGCTGGGGCACGCAGTACACGTACACCAACCTCTCCGACCACTACCCCGTGACGGCCTACTAGTACGGGTAGCTCCCGAAGAGGCTGTACAGCCAGACACCGATCACCCCGGCCACGCAGAGCAGGACGAACCAGGAACCGGGGCTGGTGTGCCGCTCCCTGCGGGGGCGGCGGCCGGGGCGGGCGGCACGAGCCGCGCGCCCCGGCTTCTCGCGCTTTCCGGCGCGGGCCCGCCCCGTCTGCGCGGGCCGGGGCGGCTCGGCGCCCGCGGCGACGTCGGCGAGCAGCCGGCGGCAGACGGTCGCGAGCTCCGCCGTCCCGGCCGACAGGTCGACGACCACCTCCGTACGGGCCGGGGCGGTCGTCCCCCCGTCCAGGATCCGCCCGGCCCGCAGCAGGGCCCGGTCCTTGCCCCCGGTCGGCGCGAGACTGATCCAGCGGCGCACATGCTCGCCCCGGATCACCACACCGCCGCCCCGCTCCCGGTAGACGGTGTGCTCCCGCCACAGGACCCGGGCCAACTCGTCGGCGGTCTCCCTGAGTTGCACGTACATCTGAATCCCCTGTTCCCTTTCCCCCGACGCGAACAGCCGCCGACTCTAGCCCGCCCACCCGAACGCTCCTACGACACCCCGCCCCGCCGCCCGTTACCCACCGAAGTCGTACACGGTGACCGGTATCCCCCGCGCCGTCAGCCGCCCCCGGACCAAGGGCTCCACGCGGTCCCAGGAGCCGCCGGCGAGGCCGCAGCCGATGCGGGGCATGTGCACGGACGCACCGAGTTCGGCCGCCCTGTCCGCAAGGAGGGCGAGGGCGGCGTCGATCGCCTCGTAGCGCACGGGCACGCCGGAGCTCCGGCCCGTCCGTATCCCCCGCTGGCCCACCAGGTTGGCCACCCAGACGTACGGCTCGACCTGGACGAACTGGGCCGCGCCCAGGCCGAAGTCGTTCTTCGCGCGCTCGCGGTGCCAGCGGCGGAAGGCCGCTTCCGGTTCCGGCCAGCGGCGGGAGATCGCCAGGACGAAGCCCTTGCCCCAGCCCCCGAGGTCGTTGCAGACGTGCGCGACGACCTTGACGCCCTTCCCGTGGGGTGCCGTGGCGTCGCCTCGTACGTATTCGATCGCGGTCATGGAGTCACCGTAGGAGACGGCACTGACAGTCGACCGCATGTCAACCCTGGTTGACATGCGGTCGACTGTCAACCTAGATTGACAGCATGACCGATGCGACCGATCTCGCCGCACGGGCCGGCGACCGCGACCCCCGGGTGGGGCTGCGGGCCGTGTCCGCGCTGCGGCGACTGCTGGAACAGCTGGAGGCCGTCCAGGTGCGCGGTGCGCGCAACCAGGGCTGGTCATGGCAGGAGATCGCGACCGAGCTGGGTGTCAGCCGGCAGGCCGTCCACAAGAAGTACGGGAGGCAGTGATGTTCGAACGGTTCACGAAGGCCGCACGTGCCGTGGTGAAGGGGGCCGCCGAGCACGCGGAACGCGGCGGCTCGGCGGCCGTCACGCCCGAGCACCTGCTGCTGGCCCTGCTCGACCGGGACGACACCCGCGCGGCGGCGGTGCTCGGACGGCTGTGCCCGCCGGAGCGGCGGCCGTCCCTGATCACCGCGCTCTCCGAAGCGCGGCGCCGGGCCGGGCTTTCCCGGGCGGACGCGGAGGCCCTCGCGGACCTCGGCATCGACGTCGGCGCGATCGTCGAGCGCGTCGAGGAGACCCATGGCGCGGGCGCACTGGCGGGCGACCGCAAGGACGCCGGCTGGTGGTCGGGCCGCCGCACCTTCTCCCGCGAGGCGAAGAACGTCCTGGAGAAGTCGCTCCGCATGGCGTTGGCCCGCAAGGACCGGGAGATCGGGGACGAGCACCTGCTCCTGGCCCTCACCACGACCAGCGGGGTCGTCGCGGAGGCCCTGGCCGACTACGGCGTGACCTACACCGCGGTCGACGCCGCACTGACCCCCGCCCCGTGAGAGCGGTGGCTCCGGGGCTTTTACACGAGTGGTGCGACAGCAATACTGTTCAACCATGGAGCAGGCGAGCAAGGCGCAGGGGCCCGTGTACACCGTGGACGAGCTGGCCGCGCGGGCCGGGGTCACCGTGCGGACCGTGCGGTTCTACGGGACGCGGGGGCTGCTGCCGCCGCCCGTCATCGGGGCGCGGCGGGTGGGGCACTACGGGGCCGATCATCTGTCGCGGCTCGCGCTGATCGAGGAGTTGCAGCGTCAGGGGATGACGCTGGCCGCGATCGAGCGGTACCTGGAGCAGTTGCCGGAGGACCTCAGCGCGCAGGACCTCGCCATCCACCGGGCCCTCGTGGCCTCGTGGGCGCCCGAGTCCGCCGAGACGATCACCCTGCGCGACCTTGAGCGGCGGGCCGGGCGGGCGCTGGCCGGGCGGGACGTGGACCGGCTCGCCGCGATGGGTGTGCTCGACCGGACCGAGGAGGAGGACACGTACCGGCTCGACGGTGCGCTGCTGCGGCTCGGGGTCGAGCTGCTCGACGTGCCCATCGAGCACGAGACGATCCTGGCTTCCCGGACCGTGCTCCTGGAGCACGCGCGCGCGGCCGCCCAGGAGTTGTCCCGGCTCTTCCGGGACGAGGTGTGGAGCCCGTACCGGGAGAGCGGGGAGGACCCGGACCACCTGAGCGCGATGAAGTCGCTCTCGGCGCACATGCAGCCGATGGTGGTCCAGGCCCTCCTCACCGCGTTTCAGCGGTCCTTGAGCGAGGAGCTCAGGACGGCCTTCAGGAGTCGGTGAAGACCTCTCCGCGGTCCGCCTTCTCCACCAGGAGGGCCGGGGGCTCGAAGCGCTCGCCGTACGTCGCCGCCAGCTCGCGGGCGCGCGCGACGAAGCCGGCGACACCGCCCTCGTAGCCGTTGACGTACTGGAGGATGCCGCCGGTCCAGGCCGGGAAGCCGATGCCCATGATGGAGCCGATGTTGGCGTCGGCGACCGAGGTCAGGACGCCCTCCTCCAAGAGCCGGACGGTGTCCAGGGCCTCCGAGAACAGCATCCGCTCCTGCATGTCGCGGAACGGGATCTCGTACCCCGGCTTGGCGAAGTGCTCGCGCAGGCCCGGCCAGAGCTTGCCGCGCTTGCCGTCCTCGCCGTACTCGTAGAAGCCCGCGCCGCCGCTGCGGCCGGGGCGGCCGAACTCGTCGACCATGCGGTCGATGACGGCCTCGCCCGGGTGGCTGATCCAGGTGCCGCCGGCCTCCTCGATCGCCTTCTTCGTCTCGTTGCGGATCTTGCGCGGGAGGGTGAGGGTCAGCTCGTCCATGAGGGAGAGGACCTTCGCCGGGTAGCCGGCCTGGGCGGCGGCCTGCTCGATCGAGGCGGGCTCGATGCCCTCGCCGACCATGGCGACGCCTTCGTTGATGAAGTGGCCGATCACCCGGGAGGTGAAGAAGCCGCGCGAGTCGTTGACGACGATCGGCGTCTTGTTGATCTGGCGGACCAGGTCGAAGGCGCGGGCGAGCGCCTCGTCGCCGGTCCGCTCGCCCTTGATGATCTCGACGAGCGGCATCTTGTCGACGGGCGAGAAGAAGTGCAGGCCGATGAAGTCGGTCTGGCGCTCGACGCCCTCGGCGAGGACCGAGATCGGGAGGGTGGAGGTGTTGGAGCAGAGCAGCGCGTCGGGGGCGACGACGTGCTGGATCTCCTGGAAGACCTTGTGCTTGAGCGACGTGTCCTCGAAGACCGCCTCGATGACCGCGTCGCAGCCGGCCAGGTCCGCCGCCTCGGCGGTGGGCGTGATGCGGGCGAGGAGGGCGTCGGCCTTCTCCTGGGTGGTGCGGCCGCGGGAGACGGCCTTGGCGCAGAGCTTCTCGGAGTACGCCTTGCCCTTCGCGGCGGACTCGGCGGAGACGTCCTTGAGGACGACCCCGATGCCGGCGCGGGCGCAGGAGTACGCGATGCCGGCGCCCATCATGCCGGCGCCGAGGACGGCGACCTTGCGGACCTGGCGCTTCTCGACGCCCTTCGGGCGGCTCGCGCCCGAGTTGACCGCCTGGAGGTCGAAGAAGAACGCCTGGATCATGTTCTTCGCGGTCTGGCCGATGACCAGCTCGGTGAAGTAGCGGCTCTCGATGGTGAGCGCGGTCTCGAAGTCGACCTGGGAGCCCTCGACGGCGGCGGCCATGATGGCCTTCGGGGCCGGGTAGGGCGCGCCGTTGAGCTGCTTGCGCAGGTTGGCCGGGAAGGCCGGCAGGTTGGCGGCGAACTTCGGGTTCGACGGGGTGCCGCCGGGGATGCGGTAGCCCGGGACGTCCCAGGGCTGGTGGGACTCCGGGTGCGCGTCGATGAAGGCGATGGCCTTGGCCATCATCTCCTCGGCGGTGGCGGCGACCTCGTGGACGAGGCCGCTGTCCAGGGCGCGCTTCGGGGCGTACTGGGTGCCCTGGAGCAGCACCTTGAGGAGGGCGTCGGTGATGCCCATGAGGCGTACGGTGCGGGCGACGCCGCCACCGCCGGGCAGCAGGCCGAGGGTGACCTCGGGCAGGCCGATCTTGGAGCCGGGGGCGTCGAGGGCGACGCGGTGGTGGGAGGCGAGGGCGATCTCGTAGCCGCCGCCGAGCGCGGCGCCGTTGACGGCGGCGACGACCGGCTTGCCGAGGGTCTCGATGCGGCGGAGCGCGTTCTTGATCTCGATGGCGGAGTCGAAGATGTCCTGGGCGTGCTCGGGGCCCGCCTTGATCATGTCCTTGAGGTCGCCGCCCGCGAAGAAGGTCTTCTTGGCGGAGGTGTAGATGATGCCGCGGATGGAGTCCTTCTCGGCCTCCACGCGGTCGGCGATCGCCTTGATCGAGGCCCGGAAGGCCTGGTTCATGGTGTTGGCGGACTGGTTGGGGTCGTCGAGGACGAGGGTGACGATCCCGGTCTCGTCCTGCTCCCAGCGGATGGTGGTGCTCTCGCTCATGTCTGCTGCTTCTCCGTGAGTATGGGGTGCGGACGGGACGTCAGACGCGCTCGACGACGGTGGCGATGCCCATGCCGCCGCCCACGCAGAGGGTGGCGAGGCCGTAGCGCTTGTCCTGGCGCTCCAGTTCGTCGACGAGGGTGCCGAGGATCATGCCGCCGGTGGCGCCGAGCGGGTGGCCGAGGGCGATGGCGCCGCCGTTGACGTTGACCTTGTCCAGGGAGATGCCCATGTCCTTGACGAAGCGCAGGACGACGGCGGCGAAGGCCTCGTTGATCTCGACGAGGTCGATGTCGTCGATGGTGAGGCCGGCCTTGGCCAGGGCCTTGCGGGTGGCCGGGGCGGGGCCGGTGAGCATGATGGTCGGCTCGGAGCCGGAGACGGCGGCGGAGACGATCCGGGCGCGCGGCGTGAGCCCGTACCGCTCGCCGACCTCCTTGGAGCCGACGGCGAGGAGCGAGGCGCCGTCGACGATGCCGGAGGAGTTGCCAGCGTGGTGGACGTGGTTGATCTCCTCGACCCAGTGGTACTTCTGCAGCGCGACCGCGTCGAAGCCGCCGAGTTCGCCGATGTCGGCGAAGGAGGGCTTGAGGCGGGCGAGGGTGTCGGCGGTGGTGCCGGGGCGGATGAACTCGTCGTGGTCGAGGACGGTGAGTCCGGCGCGGTCCTTGACGGGGACGACCGAGCGGGCGAAGCGGCCGTCCTTGACGGCGGCGGCGGCGCGCTCCTGGGAGAGGGCGGCGAACTCGTCGACGTCCCGGCGGCTGAAGCCCTCCAGGGTGGCGATGAGGTCGGCGCCGATGCCCTGGGGGACGAAGTTGGTCTCCATGTTGGTCATCGGGTCGGCGAACCAGGCGCCGCCGTCGGAGGCCATCGGCACGCGGGACATGGACTCGACGCCGCCGGCGAGGACGAGGTCCTCCCAGCCGGAGCGGACCTTCATCGCGGCCATGTTGACCGCTTCGAGGCCGGAGGCGCAGAAGCGGTTCTCCTGGACGCCGGCGACGGTGTCGGGCAGGCCGGCGGCGATGGCGGCGATCCGGGCGATGTCGGAGCCCTGGTCGCCGACCGGGCCGACGACGCCGAGGACGATGTCGTCGATGGCGGCCGGGTCGAGTCCGGGGTTGCGGGCCTGGATCTCCCGGATCAGGCCGACGACCAGGTCGATGGGCTTGGTGCCGTGCAGGGAGCCGTTGGCCTTGCCGCGTCCGCGCGGGGTGCGGATCGCGTCGTACACGTACGCTTCGGTGCTCACGGTAAGCCTTTCGCGATGAGGGTTTGTCGACGAGCGGTGAGGGTGTTCGACCAGCGGTGAGGTCGGTGGTCAGCCCAGCAGGGAACGGCCGATGATCTCCTTCATGATCTCCGTCGTCCCGCCGTAGATGGTCTGGATCCGGCCGTCGGTGAAGGCGCGGGCGACCGGGAATTCGCTCATGTAGCCGTATCCGCCGTGCAGTTGCAGACAGCGGTCGGCGACCCGCTTCTGGAGCTCGGTCGCCCACCACTTGGCCATGGAGGCGTTGACGGGGTCGAGGCCGAGGCCGGTCGGGTCGGCGTGCTCGGCGATGCAGCGGTCCACGAACGTGCGGGTGACGGCGCACTCGGTCGCCATCTCCGCGATCTCGAAGCGCACGTGCTGGAGCTTGGCGAGCGGCCGGCCGAAGGCCTCGCGCTCCTTGACGTAGCGGGTGGTGAGCTCCAGGAGGTGCTCGGCTCCGGCGATGCCCGCGACGGCGATGGCCAGGCGCTCCTGGGCGAGGTTGGTCATGAGGTGGACGAAGGCTCCGTTGAGCTCGCCGAGCAGGTTCTCCTTGGGGACGCGGACGTCCTTGAAGAAGAGTTCGGCGGTGTCCTGGGACTTCTGGCCGATCTTGTCGAGGTTCCGGCCGCGCTCGAAGCCCTCCATGCCGCGCTCGACGACGAGGAGGGAGAGGCCGTGGGCGCCGCCCTCGGGGGTGGTCTTCGCGACGACGATCACCAGGTCGGCGAGGATGCCGTTGGAGATGAAGGTCTTGGAGCCGTTGAGGATCCAGTGGTCGCCGTGGTCCTCGGCGGTGGTGCGGATGCCCTGGAGGTCGGAGCCGGCGCCGGGCTCGGTCATCGCGATGGCGGTGACGATCTCGCCGGAGCAGAAGCCGGGCAGCCAGCGGCGGCGCTGCTCGTCGGTGGCGAGCTTGGTGAGGTAGGGGCCGATGATGTCGTTGTGCAGGCCGATGGCGAGTCCGGGGGCGGCCGCCTTGGTGAACTCCTCGGCGAGGACGGAGGCGTACCGGAAGTCGGGGTTGCCGCCACCGCCGAGCTCCTCCTCGACGGCGAGGCCGAGGAGGCCCTGCCGGCCGGCGGCGAGCCAGGCCTCGCGGGAGACGATGCCGTCCTTCTCCCACTGCTCGTAGTGGGGCAGCACCTCCTTCTCCAGGAAGGTGCGGACGACCGCGCGGAAGGCCTCGTGGTCCTCGGTGTAGAGCTGGCGCTTCATGCTTCGGGCTCCTGGGTGTTCAGGGCGGGTACGGCCCAGTCGCGGGCGACCTCTGCGGTGTCGGCACCGGGCAGGGCGGGGCCCCTGCGGAGGGTGCCGGGGGTGACGGAGAAGCGGGGTGCGGGGGCGGGCTGGGCGATGCCGTCCCGCTCGGCGAAGGTGGCGCGGGCGGCCAGATGCGGGTGGCCCGGGGCCTCACGCATCGAGAGGACGGGGGCGACGCAGGCGTCGGAGCCGTCGAAGACGGCCGTCCACTCCTCGCGGGTACGGCTCCGGAAGCGGTCGGCGACGGCCTTGCGCAGTTCGGGCCAGCGGGCGAGGTCGTGGCGGAGGGAGCCGGCGTCGGCGAGGCCGAGGAGGCGGGCGAACTCCTCGTAGAACCGTTCCTCCAGGGCGCCGACCGCCATGTGGCCGCCGTCGGAGGTCTCGTACACGCCGTAGAAGGGGCAGCCGCCGTCGAGCAGGTTCACGCCCCTGCGGTCCTGCCAGCCGCCCGCCGCGAGCATGGCGTGGATCATGGTGGTGAGGTGTGCGGTGCCGTCGACGATGGCGGCGTCGACGACCTGGCCCTCGCCGTGCGTCCGGGCGTGCTGGAGGGCGGCGAGGACGCCGATGACGAGGTAGAGGGAGCCGCCCGCGTAGTCGCCGACGAGGTTGGCGGGGATGGTGGGCGGGCCGTCCGGGTCGGGGCCGATCATGCCGAGCGCGCCGGTGATCGCGATGTACCCGATGTCGTGTCCGGCGGTCGGGGCGAGCGGCCCGTCCTGGCCCCAGCCGGTCATCCGGCCGTAGACGAGGCGCGGGTTGCGGGCGAGGCAGGCCTCGGGGCCGACGCCGAGGCGTTCGGCGACGCCGGGCCGGTAGCCCTCGACGAGGATGTCGGCCCGCTCGACGAGGTCGAGCACGGTGGCGGGGCCGTCCTCGGCCTTGAGGTCGACGAGGACGGAGCGCTTGTTGCGGTTGGTGAGGTCGCGGGCGGGGTCGATGCCGATCCCGGCGCCGCCGGGGCGGTCGACGCGGACGACGTCGGCGCCGAGGTCGGCGAGGAGCATCGTGGCGAAGGGGCCGGGGCCGATCCCGGCGAGTTCGACCACGCGCACGCCCGTGAGCGGGCCGTTCCGGGCGGTGTGCGTCGTGCTCATCGAGCCCCCAGGAGTATGTGACACCAATGATGTAACACCGGAGATGCTAGGAACGTGTTCCACTCGGCACAAGCCCCCCGGCCGAGCAAGCGCTTGGAAATTGCGCGGGGCGGGCTCCGGGACGGGAGCCCGCCCCGGTTCCGCTATCCTCCGCCGACGACAACCGCGCGCGGCGGCGCGGTACGGCCGAGATGAGGGTCTTGATGGAGACAGGGGCGGGCGTGGGGCACGAGCGCGGAGCCAGACCGTACGACGTGGTCCTCTTCGGGGCGACGGGCTTCGTGGGCGAGCTCACCGCGGAGTATCTGGCCGAGCACGCCCCGGAGGACTGCCGCTGGGCGCTCGCCGGGCGCAGCCTCGGCAGGCTGGAGGCGCTGCGGGACCGGCTGGCCGCCGGGCGGCCGCGGCTCGCCGCCCTGCCACTGCTCGTCGCCGACTCGGCCGATCCCGGCTCGCTGCGCGCACTCGCCGAGTCCGCGCGGGTGGTGGCGACCACGGTCGGACCGTACGTCTGGCACGGCGAGGGCCTGGTCGCGGCCTGCGCGGAGGCGGGCACGGACTACCTCGACCTGACGGGCGAGGCCGAGTTCGTGGACCTCATGTTCGTACGGCACGACGCGCGCGCCCAAGAGACCGGCGCCCGGATCGTGCACGCCTGCGGCTTCGACTCCGTCCCGCACGACCTGGGCGTGTACTTCACGGTCCGGCAGCTGCCCGAGGACGTGCCGCTGCGCGTCGACGGCTTCGTCCGGGCCGGGGCGGCCTTCTCCGGCGGCACGTTCGCCTCGGCGCTCACCGCGTTCGGCCGGGGCCGGGAGATCCTGCGGGCGGCGCACGAGCGGCGGCTGCACGAGCCGCGCCAGGTGGGCCGCCGGGCCCGCGCGCCGCTCGCCGGGCCGAGGTTCAGCCGGGAGACGGGGACCTGGGCGCTGCCGCTGCCGACGCTCGACCCGCAGGTCGTGGCCCGCTCGGCCGCCGCCCTCGAACGGTACGGACCGGACTTCCGCTACCGGCACTACGCCTCCGTGAAGACCCTCCCGATGGCCCTCGGAGGCACCGCCGCCATCGGTGCGAGCGTCGCGGCCGCCCAACTCCCGCCGGTGCGCGCCTGGCTGATGGAGCGTTACGCGGCGGGCCAGGGTCCGTCGGCCGAGCGGCGCGCCCGCAGCTGGTTCTCGGTCCGGTTCGTCGGCGAGGGCGGCGGACGGCGGGTCTTCACCGAGGTCTCGGGCGGCGACCCCGGCTACGACGAGACGGCGAAGATGCTCGCCGAGTCCGCCCTGTGCCTCGCCTTCGACGACCTGCCGAAGACCGCGGGCCAGGTCACGACGGCCGTCGCGATGGGCGACGCCCTGACCGACCGCCTGCGCGCGGCGGGCATCCGCTTCCGGGTCGCGCACCGCGGTTAGGGCCTTTCGCCGCCGGTTCGGATCACGGCGGTCCCCCTGTCCAGGTCGAAGCCCATGCGGGGCGGGGCGCCGTCCTGGACGTCGTGGCGCACGAGGCGCTCCTCCTGGCGGCGCTCGATCTGGACGCGTTTGCCGGGATTCAGGAACGAGAGCAGCTCGTCGGTGACGCTGACACCCGCTCCGTCCGCGCCTTCCCTGGCGCGGGCGGCGAGGGCGCGGCGCACCCACTTCGGCCGGCCGGTCCGCAGCACCGTGTGCCGGGCGGCGGCCAACAGGAACGGGATCAGGACGATCACCGCCGTGACCATCAGGCTCACCATCATCACCATGCCCGCCCAACGGCCGGCGGCCGACGGCCGTTCCCGCCCCGGGGCGCGGGCTCAGCGGGCGACGAGGCGGAAGAAGTGGCCCGCCGGGTCGGCGTAGACGCGCCAGGTGGGCGCCTCGCCCCCGTCGAGCGGGGTGGCGCCGAGCGCGAGCACGGCCGCGTGGGCGGCGGCCGGGTCCCCGACCCGTACGTCCAGGTGGAACTGCTGCTCGGGCGCGCCCCAGACGGGCGGACGGTGGTCGGCCACGCTCTGGAAGGCGAGCGCCGGGCCGCCCGCGTCGCACAGCACGGCGGAGCCTTCGCCGACGGCGAGCTCCGGGTCGGGGCACTCGACCTCGCCGCCGAGCAACCCCTGGTAGAAAAGGGCCAGTTCGCGGGCGTCGGGGCAGTCGAGAACGATGCAGCGCAGACGCCCGATCATCCCAGCGTCCATTCCGCGATGACGTACAGGATGGCGCAGGCCCAGGCGAGGGCACAGGCCCCGGCGACGGCAAGTGCGGCGGTGAGACCACGGGTTGCGGGTACGCGAGCTGTCATGGGCACCACTCTGCCGTGGGGGTACGACAACGGGTATCCGTACAGGTACTTACCCGGGGTACTCAGACGGTCCGGGGTGACCCGGGTGATCCCTGCGCCTCCTTGAGTGCTCTGCGGCAGAGGGAGTCGGCGTGACGGGTGGTCTCGGGCACCCGGTAGCGCGGGGAGAGGAGCAGGGTGTGGGCGCAGGCGTTGTCGAGGGAGACACGGTGGCCCACGGAGACGTACACGGGCTTGACTCCGGCCTGGGTGCGCAGGGCCCGGCCGACCTCCTCCCCGTCGGCGAGGAGCGGGGTGAAGTCGCCGCGCTCACCGCCGGGTTGCTCGTACGTGAAGGTGAAGGGGTTCTTGGCGACGCCGATGGACGGCCGACCGGTGAGGACCCCGAGGTGGCTGGCGAGGCCGAAGCGGCGCGGGTGGGCGAGGCCGTAGCCGTCGCAGACCAGGAGGCCCGGGTCGGCGCTCAGGGCGTCGAGCGCGGCGAGCACGGTGGGGATCTCGCGGAAGGCGAGGAGCCCGGGGACGTACGGGAAGGAGACCCGGCCGACGGCCGTGGCCTCCTCCACCACGTCCAGGGTGCGCGCGTCGAGCACGACGGCCGCGGCGGCGACGAGGTCGCGCTCGTCGTCGTACGCCACGTCGAGCCCGGTGACGTGCCCCTCCCCCGGCGGCGGCCCGCTCTCCCCGAGCAGGAGCCGCCCCCGCAACTCCCGCTGCACGTCCCGCGCGGTGGCCTCGTCGGCGGGCCAGCCCGCCGGAATCCCGATGATCGTCATGATGGGGCCCACCCTAGGGCCTGTCCGGGGCGGGCCTCCGGGGTGCGTGGGCGGGGTCAGAGGCTGATGGCCGCGATGCCCGCCGCGCCGAAGGCCTCGTCCGTCAGCCCGCTCGGCGCTCCGACCACGCCGATGCCGGCGATCGGGGCGCCGTGGTGGTGGATCGGCAGGCCGCCGGCGACACGTGGGACCCGGTCGTACGCCGAACGGCCGCCGGTCGGCGCGGGTAGCCTGGCGATCATGTTCATACTCGAATTGACCTACACCGCGCCGATCGAGCGGGTGGACGCGCTGCTCACCGCGCACGTCGAGTGGCTGGACGCGCAGTACGCCGCCGGCGTGTTCCTGGCGTCGGGCCGGAAGAACCCGCGGGACGGCGGGATCATCCTGGCCGCCGGGGTCGACCGCGCGGAGATCGAGAAGATCACGGCGGCCGACCCGTTCAGCGTCGAGGGCGTCTGCGCGTACCGGATCACGGAGTTCTACGCGACCAAGACGGCCGAGGGGATCGCCGCGTACCGGGAGGACTTGCCCTCCTAGTCCTCGCTAGTGCTTGGTGGCGAGAACCGCGATGCGGCCCTTCTCGCCGGAGGCCCAGCAGGAGCCGTCCGGGGCGCAGTCGACCGTGTCGTACGAGCCGGTGTCGACCGTGCGCCAGGTGCGTCCGCCGTCGGTGGTGAGGTCGGTGCCGGTCGGGCCGACGGCGAGCGCGGCCGCCTTGCCGTGCGGGAGCCAGGCGACGCCGGAGCGGTAGGCGGGCGGCGGGGTGGCCGAGGGGTTCCAGGTGCGTCCGCCGTCGGTGCTGACCGCGCCGGCGCTCGGGGACGGCTGGTCCTTGCGGTAGTCGCCGCCGACGGCGATGCCGTGCGTACGGTCGCGGAAGGCGAGCCCGAAGACGCCGCGGGCCGGGTCGCCGGCCGGGATCGGGGTGTCCGTGGCCGTCCAGGTCAGCCCCCGGTCGGCGGAGTGGAGCACGCGCGCGGTGGCGCCGCCGCCCGTGGCGAGCCACACGTCCCGGGGTCCTGCCGACACGAGGCACTGGCCGCTCGCGGCGAAGCCCGCCTCGCCGGGGAGCGCGTCCGGCATCCCCGCGCTCGGCACGACCTCCCAGGAGCGGCCGCCGTCGCGGGTGGAGAGGATGCGGTACTTCCCGTCGACCGGGTCGCTCAGGGCGAGGCCGTGCCGGTGGTCGAAGAAGGTCATGCAGTCGTAGAAGGCCCGCGCGTCGGTGTTGCGGAAGGACTCGGTCCAGGTGGCCCCGCCGTCCTCGGTGCGCAGCACGCGGGAGGCCTCGCCCTCCCCGATGGCGAGGACGACGGCCCGGCGGGCGTCGAAGGCCTCGACATCACGGAACTCCAGGTCGCCCGCGCCGGCCGGCGACACGTTCCGCCAGCTGCGCCCGCCGTCGGTGGTGCGCAGGACCGTGCCCTTCGAGCCCGCGGCCCACGCGGTCCTCCGGTCGACCGGCGCGAGCCCCCGGAAGCGGGCGTCGGTGCCGGTCGGTGTGAGCTGCCAGCCGGCCGCGGCCGTGGGGGTCTCCCCGGCCCGCGCCGGGGCGGCCAGGGTCAGCGCGAGCGCCGCCCCGATCAGCCCCACCGACATCGTTCGTCTCGTCTTCCCCATGGACGTCATGGCGCCGGAAGCTAGTGCCCCGGGCCCGTCGGCGTCCAGGGTGCGTCCTCGGCCCGGCGTTCCTAGGCTGGGTCCCATGACGGACGGTGAAGGGACGACGGAGGAACGGCCCCGCCTCAAGGAGTACGAGGGCGAGGGCATCACCGTCACGTTCGAGCCGCGCCGCTGTCTGCACGCGGCGGAGTGCGTCCACGGCCTGCCGGAGGTCTTCGACCTGTCCCGGCGCCCGTGGGTGCTGCCCGACGCCGCCGACGCCGCCCGGGTCGCGGAGGTCGTCCGGCGCTGCCCCTCCGGGGCGCTCCAGTACCACCACCGCCCCGAGGACGCCGTCGCCGAGCCGCCGGACTCCCCCACCACGGTCCGCCGCACGCCCGCCGGCCAGCTGGTGGTGCGCGGCGACCTCCTCGTGACGGGCGCCCACGGCGACCGGCACGAGACCCGGGTGATGCTCTGCGGCTGCGGCGCCTCCGGGAACCAGCCGTACTGCGACCACTCGGGCCCCTGCGCGGAACCGGACGACGACGTTGCCGAGAACCGGTGACGACCAGCCCGGCCACGTGCGCGCATCGAGCCCACCCGACCCGCAGACGCCCACCGACCCCCGCCGTACGCGCACGCACGCCCGCCGGCATCAGCCCACGAACACCCTCGCGCCGGACGACCCGGGAAACCGTTCCAGAGAACCGGTGACACAACTCACGTCGTACCGGAGTGCACGTTCCGGTCTTCCCGATCGTCTTGAGGGGTGTCAGGTGCCCTGGTGTCGGGGAGACGCACAGGATCCGAAGCCCGCGTGAGAGGAGCCGGTCTTGTCCGCCGTCATCGAGCAGGCCGTGCAGGCCCGTCTGGTCGCGTCCGCGCCCCGGATGGAGACCGTCCCCGCCACCCTGCGGTACGACCGCGGTGATCCGTACGCCGTGAGCATGGCGTTCCCGCCGCCGGCCACCCTGGAGGGCGTCGAGGTCTCCTGGGCCTTCGCGCGCGAGCTACTCGTCCAGGGGGTCGAGCGCCCGGCCGGGGTCGGGGACGTGCGCCTGCGTCCGTACGGGTTCGACCGCACGGTGGTCGAGTTCCACGCCCCGGAGGGCGTCGCCATGGTCCATGTGCGGACCTCCGAGCTGCGCCGCTTCCTGGAGCGCTCGCAGCACCTGGTGCCGGCGGGCCGCGAGCACCAGTACCTGGACTGGGACCAGGACCTCGCGGAGCTGCTCCGCGAGCGCCCGTGACGTCAAATCGTTTGCCGCTCCTTCCGCCGGGGGCGTACGGTCGTTCCTGACCTTGTCGTCACCCGATCGGAGAAGGACGTTGCTCGTCTGAGGTTGCGAGACACCGAGCCGCGCGTGCCCCCTGTGCCGCGTGTGCCGTTCTCGACCTCGGCGTACGAGCCGTTCTCCACACTGCCCGCGCCCCGGTGTCTCTCGCGTTGCCCCCTTTCCACACCCACGCGACCGGGAGCCTCCATGGCGCATCACCCCACCTTCCTCACCTGTTCCTCCGTCTCCTTCTCCTGGCCCGACGGCACCGAGGTCCTCGACGACTTCCGGCTGACGGTCGGTCCTGGCCGTACCGGGCTCGTCGGGCTCAACGGCTCCGGCAAGTCCACCCTCCTCAAGCTGCTCGCGGGCGAACTCACCCCGCTGGAAGGCACCGTCAAGGTCACCGGCGAGCTCGGCTACCTCCCGCAGAACCTGGTCCTGGACACCTCGCGGCGGGTCGACGAGATCCTCGGCATCGCAGGCAAGCGGGCCGCCCTGCACGCCATCGAGGCGGGCGACCCCGCGGAGGAGCACTTCACCGCGATCGGCGACGACTGGGACATGGAGGAGCGGGCCCGGGCCGTCCTCGACCAGCTCGGACTCGACCACGTCGGCCTGGACCGGACCGTGGGCGAGATCTCGGGCGGCGAGTCCGTGCTGCTGCGCCTCGCCGCGCTGCTGCTCGCCCGGCCCGACGTACTACTGCTCGACGAGCCCACCAACAACCTGGACCTGCACGCCCGCGCCCGGCTGTACGAGGCGGTGGAGAAGTGGTCCGGGGTCCTGGTCGTGGTCAGCCACGACCGGGAACTCCTGGAGCGCGTCGACCAGATCGCCGACCTGCGCGACGGCGAGGTCGCCTGGTACGGCGGCAACTGGTCCGCGTACGAGACGGCGCTCGCCGCCGAACAGGAGGCCGCTGAGCGGATGGTGCGGGTCGCCGAGGCCGACGTGCAGCGTCAGAAGCGCGAACTCTCCGACGCCCAGACGAAGTCGGCGCGCCGGAGGCGGTACGGGCAGAAGAGCTTCGAGAACAAGGTCGCGTCGAAGCTCGTCGCCAACAGCAACAAGAGGGACGCGCAGGTCACGGCCGGCAAGCAGAAGACACTGCACATGGAGCGCCTCTCGGAGGCGCGGGAGCGGCTCGACGCGGCGGTGGAGGCGGTACGGGACGACGACGAGATCCGGGTCGAGCTGCCGCTCACCTCGGTGCCGCCGGGCCGCGAGGTCCTGCACCTGCGGGACCTGGAGCTGCGCTACGGGGCGCGGGTCGAGGGCGCGTTCGAGCTGCGCGGTCCGGAGCGGATCGCCCTGGTCGGGCGGAACGGCGCCGGGAAGACGACGCTGCTCCGGACCATCGCCGGGGAGCTGGAGCCGCTGGCGGGCGAGACGGACCCGCGGGTGCCGCTGCGCTTCCTGCCGCAGCGGCTCGACGTGCTCGACGACGGGCTGAGCGTGGTGGAGAACGTGGCCCGCTTCGCACCCGAGGCGACGGCGAACACGATCAGGGCCCGGCTCGCGCGGTTCCTGTTCCGTGGGGCGCGGGCGGATCAGCCGGTCGGCACCCTGTCGGGCGGGGAGCGTTTCCGGGCGACGCTCGCGGCGCTGCTCCTCGCGGAGCCGGCTCCGCAGCTGCTGATGCTGGACGAGCCGACGAACAACCTGGACATGGCGTCGGTGCGGAAGCTGACGGCGGCGCTCGACGCGTACGAGGGGGCGCTGATCGTGGCGAGCCACGACGTGGCGTTCCTGGAGTCGCTGGGGATCACCCGCTGGCTGCTGCTCGACGGCGAGCTGCGGCCGACGACGCCGGAGGAGATCAGGGGGACGGCCCCGAGCACGGCGTGATCGGGCCGGGTGCTGGTCGTAGAGGACGATCCGCGGCGCCTCGAACTGCGAGCGGGACCGGGGCTGGTGGGAGGAGCACCGCGGGCCGCTCCCGCCCGCCCCCCTCGACCTTGCCGAACCGGAGTTCCACGCCTGGGAGTTGGAGACCTCCGTCACCACCCACGTCCCGGGCCTCCGGCAGACCGAGGAGCACGCCAGGGCGGTCTTCGACACCGCCGTCCCCGCACTGCCGGGACCCGGCCTGGAGGCCCGGCTCGCGCGCCGCCGCGGGCGCTCATCCCGGCCGTGAAGGCCGGGGCGGCGGACCATCTGCTCTGAGCCGCCGATCACTCGCTCCGAGGCGCCGGGCATCTGCGCTGCGTAGTCGGCCGCTTGACCGGCGGACGCCGGACAGGACGTGACCTGCGTCTCCGGCACCCCTCCGGAGCTGCGCGCATAACGGAACGTAACCGGACATCGCCGGGACGGGCTTGGCCGACGCCTTACGGAGGCTTAACCTACGGTCTCGTAACCTACGAATCCGTAGGTATGCCCGTATGCCCTTCTCCGTCCCCAGGAGTTCCCCGTGACGCTCACCTCTCCCTCCCTCGGCAGCTCGGCAGGGTGGACCGACGCACGGCTGCTCTACGCGCTCGAAGAGGTCGTGGAGAAGGAGCTCAACCGGCACCTCAAGGTCACCAAGGACTGGATGCCGCACGAGTACGTGCCGTGGTCCGACGCCCGGAACTTCCCCGGCTTCTTCGAGGACGGCGAGGCCTGGGAGCCGTCGCAGTCCAAGGTCACCGACATCGGCAAGATCGCCCTCGTCGTCAACCTGCTCACCGAGGACAACCTCCCGAGCTACCACCACGAGATCGCCAGCCTCTTCGGCCGCGACGGCGCCTGGGGCACCTGGGTGCACCGCTGGACCGCCGAGGAGGGCCGGCACGGCATCGTGATGCGCGACTACCTGCTCGCCTCGCGCGCCGTCGACCCGGACAAGCTGGAGCAGTTCCGGATGGCGCACATGAGCGAGGGCTTCGAGTCCGACAACCGGCACTCGATGCTGCACTCCGTCGCGTACGTGGCCTTCCAGGAGCTCGCCACCCGCATCTCGCACCGCAACACCGGCCACCAGTCCGGCGACCCGGTCTGCGACCGGATGCTCAGCCGCATCGCGCTCGACGAGAACCTGCACATGATCTTCTACCGCAACCTGCTGGGCGCGGCCTTCGAGATCGCCCCCGACCTGACCATGCAGGCCGTGCGGGACGTCGTCGTCAACTTCCGGATGCCCGGACACGGCATGCCGGGCTTCGAGCGGGCGGCCGCGCAGATGGCGATCGGCGAGATCTACAACATGCGCATCCACCACGACGACGTCCTCCAGCCCGTCCTGCGCTTCCTCAAGGTCCTCCAGATCGAGGGCCTCGGCCCGGACGGCCTGCGCGCCCAGGAGGAGCTGGGGCTCTACATGAACGGTCTGGACAGCGAGGCGAGCAAGTTCGACGAGAAGCTCGCGGCCCGCAAGGCCCGGATGGCCGCGCGCGCGGCCGGCTGAGCCGCCCACCGGGGCGGCCGGGCGGTTCAGCGGCTCTGCCGCTTGAGCCGCCCGCGCTCCTTCTCGGAGAGCCCGCCCCACACCCCGAACCGCTCGTCGTGGGCCAGGGCGTACTCCAGACACGCGAGGCGCCCCTCGCACGCCCCGCACAGCTGCTTCGCCTCGCGCGTCGACGAACCGGGGGCCGGGAAGAAGAACTCCGGGCCCGCCTGGGCGCACAGGGCGTTCTCACGCCAGGAGAGGTCGGGGGCGGTCAGCACGTCGGTATCCATGACCGACAGCCTGCCCAGGGGCCGTAAACGCGCCATCAACGTTCGATCAATGGCGCATACATCGCGCCCGGTGCGGCGTTCCCGGCCGGCCGGAAGCGCGTATGAACGGTGTGTTTCCGTCCTCGTCCGGGGTCTGATCCGGCTCCCGCCATGTGGGAGCGTGGGAGCATGATCACCCACGGGGAGCGAACCCCATGACGACCGAGGCCGGCACCGGGCGGCCCCCGGCGGGCGCCCAGGCGGTCCGCCGCGCACTGGACGTGCTGCACTGTTTCCACGACAACGGGCCCGACCTGAGCGCCTCCGACCTCGCGCGCCGGCTCGGGCTGTCCACCTCCACGGCGCACCGGCTCGCCCGCACCCTGCTCGGCGCGGGCTTCCTGGAGCAGGACGCCAGGACCGCGCGCTACCGGCTCGGCCCGGCGATGACCGAGCTGGGCCGGCTCTCGTACCACCAGCGGGGGCTGCACCGGGCGGGGCCCGAGCTGGCCGATCTCGCCGAACGGACGGGCACGACCGCCGACTTGGCGCTGCGCAGCGGCCCGCACGCGGTGATCGTGGCGGGCGGCACGGTGACCCCGAGGGTGGGCCTGCGCCGGCCGCTGCACTCGACGGCGCTCGGGAAGGTGCTGCTCGCGTGGCCGCGGGCGGACGAGGAACCCGCCCCTCTCACCGCCGAGTCGGCGCGCGTACGGGAAGCGGGGTTCGCCCTCGACGACGGCGAACCGGCCCACGCGGTCCGGGCGCTGGCCGTGCCGGTCCTGGGGCGGGCGGGGCACGCGAGGTTCGCGCTCTCGGTCCGGGGAGCCTCCTGGCTGATCACCGACGCGCGCCTCGACTGGTACCTGGCGCAGGCGCGGGCCTGCGCGCGTGCCCTCGAGGTGCTGCTGCTCGCCCCGGCGGAGCGCCGGGAGCCGGGCGAGCGGGCCGGACAGCCTCCGGGGCCGCCGGCCGTCCGGGCCTCCGTCGCCGTCTTCGCCGACCAGGTCCCCGCTACTTCTCCTCCGGTTCCTTCTCCTTCTTCGCCCGGCTCGGCTGCACCCGCTTCGGCTCGCCCGGCATCTTCGGGTACTCCGGCGGGTACGGCAGGTCGCCGAGACCGTGTTCCGCCTCGTCCCGCCGGGCCAGTTCGAGCAGCGACTCCAGGCTGAACCGCTCGTCGTCCATGTCCGCGTGGACGTCGCCGACCTCCGCGTACCGCGCCGGCATCGTCCTGATGTCGAAGTCCCTCGGCACGGCCTCGTCGATCTCCTCCCACCGCAGCGGCGCCGAGACGGGGGCGTGCGGCCGGGGGCGTACGGAGTAGGCGGAAGCGATCGTGCGGTCCCGGGCCGTCTGGTTGTAGTCGACGAAGATCCGCTCGCCGCGCTCCTCCTTCCACCACTTGATCGTGACCCGGTCCGGCATCCGCCGCTCCAGCTCCCGGCCGCAGGCGATCGCCGCCCGTCTGACCTGGGTGAACGTCCATTCGGGAGCGATCGGCACGAAGACGTGGAGGCCCCGGCCGCCCGAGGTCTTCGGCCAGCCGCGCAGCCCGTGCTCGTCCAGGACCGCGCGCAGCTCGTGGGCGGCGCGGACGGCGTCGCTGTAGTCCGTGCCGGGCTGCGGGTCGAGGTCGATGCGCAGTTCGTCGGGGTGGTCGGTGTCGTCCCGGCGTACCGGCCAGGGGTGGAAGGTGACGGCGCCGAGGTTGGCCGCCCAGAGCACGGCGGCCGGCTCGGTGGGGCACATCTCGTCGGCCGACCGGCCGCTGGGGAAGGTGATGTGGGCCGTCGGGATCCAGTCCGGGAGGTACTTGGGGGCGCGCTTCTGGAAGAAGGACTCGCCGGTCACCCCGTCGGGGTAGCGCTCCAGGGTGGTGGGGCGGTTCCGCAGGGCGCGGGTGACGCCGTCGCCCACGGCCAGGTAGTACTGGACCAGGTCCATCTTGGTGTAGCCGGGTTCAGGGAAGTACACCTTGTCGGGGTTGGAGACCCGCACGGTCCGGTCGCCGACCTCGAGCTCCACCGCTGCCGCCTTGCCTGCCATGCGGGTCAGCCTAGGGCTCGCCGACCATTTCCGCATACCGGACAAAAACCCCATGGGCGCCGAATATCAAGAGGAGGAATCAGTTCCGCCAAGCCGGGACGGCGCGCCTTACGTCATGGCCCAAGTGGGCCGCTCGCGACGTCCGTTGGCCGTCAACCTGTGCGATCATGATCATCTTCCGGCCGGTCGCCGGATTCCTCCCTTTTTGACTGCAGAGGACCGGAGCACGGCGAACGGCGCGGCCGTTCGCCAGTGGCCCTGCACCGGTGGCGCCAACCAGAAGTGGCACCGCTACTCCTCGACGAACCTGCCCGTCGGCGAGTACTACTACGTGAACGTCCACAGCGGCAAGTGCCTGGAGATCGGCGGCTGGAGCCAGCAGGCGGGCGCTCCCGCGCGGCTGTGGTCGTGCCACTACGGCGCCGACCAGAGCTTCAGCATCACGGCCGTGGACTGGTAGACCCCCTTGAGCGGGTGTCGGGCATGCGTCCGGCACCCTGCCCACCCCCCGCTGGACGGCCTGCCACGCCAGGCAGGGCATCAGGTGAGCCCGTGCAGCGCTCGCCGTGCCGTGGTCGCGCGCGTGGCGGAAGATGGTGACCGACTCGGCCGGTACCACGAGGATTCACGGTCACTCACAGGCGTAAGGGCAGGTGGAGAGCAATGGATCTTCCGGTGATGCCGCCCGTGAAACCGATGCTCGCCAAGTCCGTGAAGCGGATCCCGCCCGGGATGCAGTACGAGGCGAAGTGGGACGGCTTCCGTGCGATCGTGCACCGGGACGGGCCGGAGCTCGTCATCGGCAGCCGTACGGGCAAGCCGCTCACCCGTTACTTCCCCGAGCTGGCCGGGGCCCTCTCCGCCCGGCTGCCGGAGCGCTGCGTCGTCGACGGGGAGATCGTCATCGAGCACGACGGTCGCCTCGACTTCGACCGGCTCTCCGAGCGGATCCATCCGGCCGACTCCCGGGTCCGCATGCTCGCCGAGACCACCCCGGCCCGGTTCATCGCCTTCGACCTGCTCGCCCTCGGGGACGAGTCCCTGCTCGACACCCCGCTCAGCGAGCGCCGAGCCGCACTGGAGCGCCTCCTCGACGGGGTCGACGCGCCGGTCCACCTGGCGCCGGCGACCCGGGACCCGGCGGTCGCGGAGCGGTGGTTCGAGCAGTACGAGGGCGCCGGGCTCGACGGGGTGATCGCCAAACCGCTCGATCTGCCGTACCGGCCGGACGCCCGCCTCATGTACAAGATCAAGCACGAGCGGACGGCCGATGTCGTCGTGGCCGGATACCGCTTCCACAAGAGCGGTCCGGTGGTCGGCTCGCTGCTGCTCGGTCTGTACGACGACCGCGGCGTCCTCCAGCACGTCGGCGTGTGCGCGGCCTTCACCGCCGCCCGCCGCGCCGAGCTCGTCGAGGATCTCGAGCCGCTCCGGATGGACCCGCCGGACGGACACCCGTGGGCGGCCTGGACGGACGAGGCGGCGCACGAGGGGGCGCGGCTGCCGGGCGCGCCGAGCCGCTGGTCGGGCAAGAAGGACCTGTCGTGGGTGGCGCTGCGGCCGGAGCGGGTCTGCGAGGTCGGCTACGACCACATGGAGGGCGACCGCTTCCGCCACACCGCGCAGTTCAAGCGGTGGCGCCCGGACCGGACGCCGGAGTCCTGCGGCTACGGGCAGCTGGAGGAGCCCGTCTCGTACGACCTGGCCGAGATCCTCACGTAGCCGTGGAAAGCGCGATCCGGGAAACCGGCGCGCCGCAACGTGAGATGCCACACATTCGACGGCCGCACGACCCGCCCGCGACACCTCGGACCGACCGTGCGTTCGGCGAACGTCCGAGCGATACGCAAGGACCGTGCGCAAGGCGACGATCGGTGCCCGGCCCCGTACCTGCGGGAACGCGTCCGGCGCCGGCCCGCGCCCGCGCCCGGTCCGCTCCCCCGGGGCCCGCGCGGCCTCCCCCGGGCGCGCCCGGCCGTTGCCCGGCCGCGACATCGCCGTGCCGGAACCCGGACGCCGATCCGGTACGTATTGGAGAGGAGACCCTTCCTTACCCTCCCCGGACCGACTAGGACTGACCCGTGATCACCTCGCCCTCGCGCCTCGTTCCCGTCCCGATCCCCGACAGCGTGGCCGCGATGATCGGCGCCTGCCTGCCGCTGCACGTGCTCCAGGCCGAGGTCGACGCGGACTGCGCGGCGCGCGAGGTGTACCGCTTCCGGGGACCGCTCTGCGCGGAGGACCGGGCGGACCGCGAGCACGCGCTGGCCGCCCTCGCCCGGGCCAACAAGATCCTCGCCAAGCACCACCCCCGACTGCCCGTCACCCCCTGACGCAGGGCACCTGTCCGGCCGTCCCCCGGATGCGTGAGGGCCGTGGCGGTGTGACGCTGCGAGAGTGACCACGACCAGCGACGCAGCGCCCGCGCCCTCGGCCGCCACCGAGCCACCCGTGCTCGACAGCCGCCGCCGCAACATCGTCTTCGGCACGATCATGCTGGGCGTCCTCCTCGCCGCCCTCGACCAGACGATCGTCGGCACCGCCCTGCCCACGATCGTCTCGGACCTCGGCGGCGCCGCCCACATGTCGTGGGTGGTCACCTCCTACCTGCTCGCGGAGACGGTCGCGACCGTCCTCGTCGGCAAGTTCGGCGACCTCTTCGGCCGCAAGGTGATCTTCCAGATCTCCGCGGTCGTCTTCATCACCGGCTCGTTCCTCTGCGGACTCGCCACCAACATGACGCTGCTCATCGTCTGGCGCGGTCTCCAGGGCGTCGGCGCCGGCGGCCTGATGGTCACCTCGATGGCGCTCATCGCCGATGTGATCCCGCTGCGCGAACGCGGCAAGTACCAGGGCGCGATCGGCGCCGTGTTCGGTGTCTCGACCGTCATCGGACCGCTCCTCGGCGGCCTGTTCACCGACCACCTCAGCTGGCGCTGGGCCTTCTACGTCAACGTCCCCATCGCGATCCTCGTCGTCATCGCGGCCGCCCGGACGATCCCCTCGGTGCGCTCGGCGAGCCGGCCGGTCATCGACTACGCCGGCATCGCGCTCGTCGCCGTGGGCTCCAGCGCCCTGATCCTGGCGACCAGTTGGGGCGGCAACGAGTACGCCTGGAGCTCCGGGGTCATCATCGGGCTCTTCGTGGGCGGCCTCGTCGCCCTGGGCCTGTTCTGCTGGGTCGAGACCCGGGCGCCCGAACCCATGCTGCCCATGCGCCTGTTCCGCAACCCGGTCTTCACCGTCTGCTCCGTGCTCAGCTTCGTCGTCGGCTTCGCCATGCTCGGCGCGATGACCTTCCTGCCGACCTATCTGCAGTACGTCGACGGGGAGTCGGCGACCATGTCCGGCATCCGCACCCTGCCCATGGTCGTCGGCCTGCTCATCGCCTCCATCTTCAGCGGCAACTACGTCAGCAAGACCGGCCGCTACCGGGTCTTCCCGATCGTCGGCTGTCTGGTGATGGGCATCGGCCTCTACCTGCTCTCGCTGATGGGACCGAGCAGCGGCACCGGGCTCGAGTCGCTGTACATGTTCGTCCTCGGCGCCGGGATCGGCCTGTGCATGCAGGTCCTGACCATCGCCGTGCAGAACACCGTCGACTACGCCGACCTCGGCACCGCCACCTCCGGCGTCACCTTCTTCCGCACCCTCGGCAGCTCCTTCGGCACCGCCGTCTTCGGCACGATCTACACCAACTCCCTCAAGCCCAACCTCGCCTCGGGGCTCGTCGAGGCCGGCACCATCGCCAGGAGCCTCGGCGTGAACCCGGCCGGAATCGCGCAGGCCGCCCAGAACCCGGCCGGCCTGCACCGGCTCCCGGACCGGATCGCGGAGCCGATCGTCCAGGCCTACGCCGACACCCTGCACACCGTCTTCCTCTGGACGGTGCCGGTCGCGGCCGTCGGCTTCGTCGTCGCCCTCTTCCTCAAGCAGGTGGAGCTGCGCGACTCGGCCCGCTCCGCCGCCCCCGACATGGGCGAGGGCTTCGGCTCCCCCACCATGTCCGGCGACTCGGAGAAGCTCCTCGAACTCTCCGTCGGCCGCATCCTGCGCCGCCAGGACCTGGACACGGCCCGCCGGATCGTCATCGGCTCCGACACCCGGCTCGACTTCGCCGGGGCCTGGGCGGTCATGCAGGTCGAGCTCTTCACCCGGACCGTCGGGCACGCCAGCCTGGGCCTGATCTCGGCCGGCCGCCGGGTGCCGCCGGAGGTGCTGCTCCCGGTCTTCGACCGGATGGTCGACGAGGGCTTCCTGACCCGCGACGGCAACCTGCTCTCCCACACCACGGCGGGCAAGCGGGAGGCGGAGGTCATCACCCACGCCTGGGGCGACTGGCTGTCCGACCAGGTCGAGAAGGAGCGGGGCCGACCCAGCGGGCCCGAGCTGCGGGTGGCGACGGACGCCATCGCCAAGAAGATCGTGGCCGAGGACCTCGCGCAGGGGCTCCCGAGGGAACCGGTGCCGGCGGGCGCGCGCTGAGCTCAGTCGACGAAGTCGCCGTCCACGTACACCCACGCGCCCTCGTGGCGGGCGAACCGGCTCCGCTCGTGCAGGGCGCCGGCCTCGCCGCCGTGGACGTAGCGGGCGGTGAAGGTGACGGTGCCGTCCCGGTGGAAGGCGGTGCCGTCGGTGGCCCCTTCGATCTCCAGGCCGGCCCACCGCATCCCCGGGTCGAAGTCGACCTCGCCCGGCCGCGTCTCCGGCGCCCAGGTGCGCAGCAGGTACGCCTCGTCGCGGACGACGAAGGCGCTGTAGCGGGAGCGCATGAGGAGCTCGGCGGTGGGCGCCGTGCCGGCGGTGCCCGAGTGGAACCGGCCGCAGCACGCGCCGTACGCGGCGTCGAGTCCGCAGGGGCAGGGCGAGGCCGCGGTCACGGCGGGCGCGGCGGCGGCCGGGGAGGTGCGGGGGCGGGTCTTGCGTCGGGACATGGCGCCATTGTCCCCCACCCGGCGGGGCGCGGTGGCGCCCGGCATGCGGACGCCTTCGTGGACGACCTCCTGGAATCCCGCTGCTCAGAGCACTCGTCCCAGTAGCGTACGAGCATGAAACTGACGATTCTCGGAGGCGGCGGATTCCGGGTGCCGCTGGTGTACGGCGCCCTGCTCGGCGACCAGGCCGAGGGGCGGGTCACGCACGTCACCCTGTACGACCTCGACGAGGGGCGGCTCTCGGCCATCGCGCGGGTCCTCGCCGATCAGGCGGAGGGCGTGCCGGACGCGCCGGCGGTGACGGCGACGACGGATCTGGACGAGGCGCTGCGCGGGGCGGACTTCGTGTTCTCGGCGATCCGGGTCGGCGGTCTTGAGGGCAGGGCGGCCGACGAGCGGATCGCGCTCGCCGAGGGCGTGCTCGGCCAGGAGACGGTGGGCGCGGGCGGCATCGCGTACGGCCTGCGGACCGTGCCCGTGGCCGTACGGATCGCCGGGAGGATCGCCGAACTCGCCCCCGACGCCTGGGTCATCAACTTCACCAACCCGGCCGGCCTGGTCACGGAGGCGATGTCCCGGGTGCTCGGGGACCGGGTCGTCGGCATCTGCGACTCCCCCGTGGGCCTCGGCCGCCGGGTCGCCCGGATCCTGGGCGCGAACCCGGACGAGGCCTGGATCGACTACGTGGGCCTCAACCACCTGGGCTGGCTCCGGGGGCTGCGGGTCGGCGGACAGGACGTGCTGCCGCGGCTGCTCGCCGACGAGGAGGCGCTGGGCTCGTTCGAGGAGGGCCGGCTCTTCGGCCCGGAATGGCTGCGCTCGCTCGGCGCGATCCCCAACGAGTACCTGCACTACTACTACTTCAACCGGGAGGCGGTGCACGCCTACCGGACGGCCGAGCGGACGCGCGGGGCGTATCTGCGGGACCAGCAGGGCGCGTTCTACGAGGAGATGGCCAAGCCCGGCACCCCGGCCCTCGACGCCTGGCACCGCACGCTCGCGGACCGCGAGGCCACCTACATGGCCGCGAACCGGGAGGCCGCCGGGATCGGGGAGCGCGACGAGGAGGACCTGGAGTCGGGCGGCTACGAGAAGGTGGCGCTCGCGCTGATGCGGGCGATCGCCCGGGACGAGCGGACCACGCTGATCCTCAACGTGCGCAACGGCTCGACGCTGTCCGTGCTCGACGCGGACGCGGTGATCGAGGTGCCGTGCTTCGTGGACGCGAACGGCGCCCACCCGGTGTCGGTGGCCCCGCTGCCGTACCACGCCGTCGCTCTGGTGACCGCGGTGAAGGCGGTGGAGCGCGAGGTCCTCGCGGCGGTGGAGAGCGGCTCGCGGGCGACGGCCGTCAAGGCCTTCGCACTGCACCCCCTGGTGGACTCGGTGGCGGTCGCCCGCCGTCTGGTGGAGGGCTACACGGCGAAGCACCCGGGCCTGGCCTGGCTGCGACACTGAGATGACCGGCCGGCGAACGGACGGCTGACGAACACCTTTACGAGGTCGGGGGCGCGGCCTAGGCTCGCGCCCCATGACCTCACAGCGCAAGGGAGTTCGGCGTGCCGTGGCCCGGTTCGCCGCGGTCTGTCTGCTGGCCGCCGGCCTGGTGGGAACCACACAGGCGGCGGCCGAGACACCCACGTCCGGCGAGGGGCCGGTCGTCGTCCCCGTGCAGACCACCGGGCCCGCCGACAAGCGGTTCAACCTGGTGTTCATGGGCGACGGCTACACCGCTGCGGAGATGCCGGCCTTCCGGGCGGACCTCGAACGGCATCTGAACACCCTGTGGAGCATCGAGCCCTTCGCCTCCTACCGCTCGTACGTCAACGTGTGGGCGGTGGAGGTCCCCTCCGCCGAGTCCGGCGTGGACTGCGACCCGGGCCTCACCGCGCCCGCCCGTGACACGGCGCTCGACATGGGCTTCTGGGGCGGCTGCAATCCGGACAGCGTGCAGCGGCTGCTGACCGTCGACAGCCGGAAGGCCGGCGCGCTCGCCGACCTCGTCCCCGGCACCAGCCGCGCCAACCGCCAGATCGTCGCCCTCGCGCACAGCGACACCTACGGCGGCGCGGGCGGGAGTTACGCCACGGCCTCCGGCGGCAACGCGCTCTCCTCGCTCATCACCCCGCACGAGATAGGCCATTCGCTCGGCGGCCTCCAGGACGAGTACGACTACTACGCGCGCGGCGTCCCCGGCGAGGCCTACGAAGGACCCGAACCCTCCTCGGCCCACCACACCCTCCTGACGGAGGAGCAGATGCGGGAGCAGCGGGCCAAGTGGTGGCGCTGGCTCGGCGAGGAGAGCGAGTCGGGCGGGGTCATCGGCCGCCACGAGGGCGGGATGTACAGCACGAAGGGCGTCTGGCGCCCGAGCCGGCACTCCCTGATGAAGACCCTCGGCTACGCCTTCGACCAGGTGGAGCGCGAGGTGATGGTGCGGGCGATCTCGGCGAAGGTGGACCTGGTCCAGGACCACACCCCGGACGCGGCGCCGATCGGGGCGGACCGCACGGTGTGGGTGGACACCCTGCACCCGGTGGGCGGCGCGCTCGCCGTGACCTGGAGGCTGGACGGGCGGACGCTCGACACCCGGGGCGCCCGCACCGTCGACCTGCGCGGGCAGCGGGTCTCCCCCGGTACGCACACCCTGACGGCGACGGTCACCGACCCGACGCCCTTCGTCCGCGACCCGGCGGTCCGCGCCTCGGCGGCGCTCACCCGGACCGTCAGCTGGACGGTGGACCCCTCGCTGACCACCGTGCGGGGTCCGGAGGTTCCCTCGTTCACCGGGTCCACCCCGACCGGGTCCCCCGTCGGCGCCCGGAGCGTCGTCCACGCGGACACCACGCACGCGGTGGACGGCACGCCCGCCGTGCACTGGCGTCTGGACGGGCGGCCGGTCGCGACGTACGGCCGCGATGACCGTGATCTGGACCTGCGGGCGCTGCGGGTCGCGCCCGGGACGCACACGCTCACGGCCCGTCTCGCGGGCACGGACGAGGAGGTGAGCTGGACGGTGGACGCGCGCCCGGCGACGGCCGCGTACGAGCTGTCCGAGCCGCTGCGGACGGTACGGCGTCCCGGGCGGCCGGTGGAGTACGTCTACGACGGGGCGTTCACGATGCGGCTGACCGCGCGGGACGACCGGGAGGGCGCCGTGGTGAGCCAGTTCCGGGTCGACGGCGACGGCTGGTACACGTACTACGGCTGGCCGACGGACGCCGACGCGCCGTTCCGCTTCTCGCCGGGCGGCACGGTGATCGACGACCTCGTGTACGGGAAGCTGGGCCGGAGCCGGGCGGTGCCGTGGGACGACGCCACCCCGGACTACGGCACGCACACCGTCGAGTACCGCACGATCGACGCGGCCGGCAACGTCGGCCCGGCGCGGAGCTTCCTGGTGACGCTGGTGCAGCGGTAGCACGAAGGGGGCCCGTCGGCGGGCCCCCTTGTCGTAGTCCTGCTCGGGGTCAGGGCTTGCGGGCCACCGCGGCCCACCCCGGGATGGGGTCGTCGCCCTGGACCGGGACGGGCTCGCCCAGCTCCGGGTGCCATTCGGCGGTGAGCGAGACCCCGGGCTCGACGAACTCGAGGCCGTCGAAGAACGCGGCCAGCTCGTCGCGCGAGCGGGGCCGCAGGGTCAGCCCGCGCGCCTTGTACATGGCGGCCGCCTTCGCCGCGCCCTCGGGGTCGAAGTCCCCGGTGACGTGGGAGAGGACGAGATAGCTGCCCGGCGCGAGCTTGTCGACGATCTTGGAGACCAGTTCGTACGCGCCGTCCTCGTCCCCCACGAAGTGCAGCAGGGCGAGCATCGACAGCGCGATGGGCTGGTCGAAGTCAAGGACCTTTCCGGCCCTTTCGAGGATGACCTCGGGCTCGCGGGCGTCCGCCTGGATGTACTCGGTGGCCCCTTCCGGGGTCGAGCGCAGCAGGGCGGCCGCGTGCGCGAGCACGATCGGGTCGTTGTCGCAGTAGACGATGCGGGACTCCGGCGCGGCCTCCTGCGCGATCTGGTGCAGGTTGGGCTCGGTCGGGATGCCCGTGCCGACGTCCAGGTACTGGCGGACGCCGTGGGCGCTGAGCCAGCGGATGGCGCGGTGCATGAAGGCCCGGTTGACGCGGGCCATGTCGCGGCCCCGGGCGTCGACGGTGAGGAGCTGACGGGCCATCGCCTCGTCGACCGGGTAGTTGTCCTTGCCGCCCAGGAACCAGTCGTACATGCGCGCCGGATGCGGCTTGCTGGTGTCGATCCGTACGGATGCGGGTTCCTGGGTCATCGGCTCTCCTGGTCGGGATGAACGGGTGGCACTGAAACAAGAGTTACGCGATGGTAGGGGTGAGGCGGAAGGTTCAGGTCAGCAGAAAGTCAGCCTGACCTGATTTCGCGCCCTGGATGAAAGCGGCGATCTCCCCGTGGGTGTAGATGAGCGCTGGTCCTTCAGGGTCTGCGGACTGTCGCACGGCGACTCTGCCGTCGGCCAGCTTCATGGCCTCCACGCAGTTGCCCCCGTTCCCGCCGCTCCAGGGCTTGTGCCAACCCTCGGCACCGAGCTCTGCGGCGGGCATGCCGTTGTATATGCGATCCATTCACAGCTCCTTGCGGAGATTCCGGAGAATCTCCTTCGTGCGTTGTGCAGTCGCGGCCTGCGCCGCCATGCGGTCCATGACCTCCAGGTGGGACGCCACCTCGGGACGCGCGTCGAGATAGACGGCGCCGGTCAGGTACTCGCTGTAGACCATGTCCGGGAGTTCGGGCATGGCGAAGCGGAAGAGGACGAACGGCCCGTAGGTGCCCGGATGGTGGCCGGTCGCGAACTCCGCGATCTGCAGGGTGACGTTCGGCAGCTCGGACGCTTCGAGCAGCCGGTCGAGCTGGTCGCGCATCACCTCGGGCCCGTCACCGACCGGCCGGCGGAACACCGTCTCGTCCATGATCACCCAGAGCTTGGGGGCGTCGTCCCTGGTCAGCAGGGACTGGCGCTCCATCCGCAGGGCTACATGCCGAGCGATGTCCTCTTCCCGGGCGGCGTCGTCGCCGCCGCCGACCGCCCCGCTGCGCAGAATGGCGCGGGCGTACCCCTCGGTCTGGAGCAGACCGGGGACGAACTGGGGTTCATAGGCGCGGATGAGGCTCGCCGCCCCCTCCAGGCTGACGTACATGGAGAACCAGCCGGGCAGCACGTCGTGGAACCGCTGCCACCAGCCGGGGAGGTTGGCCTCCTCCGCGAGGGCGACGAAGCCCTCCGCCTCGGAGTCCGTGATCCCGTACTCCTTCAACAGGAGCTGTACGTACGGAATCTTCAGCGCGACCTCGGCGGTCTCCATCCGCCGGACGGTGGCCGGGGCCACCCGGAGGATCTTCGCGGCCTCCTCCCGCTTCATGCCGGCCCGCTCGCGCAGGTCCTGCAGACGCTTTCCGAGGACGACCTGTCCCACTGTCGGGGCGGACCGCGGCTCGCTCACTTCAGACCTCCCCGACGCGCTGTTTCGACGAGTGTGCCATGAAGCCCGGCCAGAGAGAACACGGCACTCTGCAATTTTCAGAGTGCCCCTTGCCAAGTGTCCGAAGCAGGAGGACAGTGTTCCGGTGAACCAGTACACGCTGCCGCCGTGCGCCACCGCGCCACGGCGACAGCGCCGTACGGCAGTCCTGCCCACTGTTGTGAGGAACCGGTCGTGGCTTCTGGTAACGCGCAGCCCTCAGGTCTCATGAGCCCTGCAGCCCCTCGGGTCATGGCCCAGCGCCCACCGCAGCACACCGATCCCGTCCGCCGTTTCGCCTTCGAGCTCCCGGCCCTCACCTCCTCCGTCGCCCGCGCCCGCAGGCTCGCGGAGGAGCGGCTCATCCTCTGGGGCTGCGGCCCCCAGATACGCGACACCGTCGCCCTCGTCGTCTCCGAACTCGTCACCAACGCCGTCGTGCACACCGCGAGCGCCCGCGTCGTCTGCGAACTCCGCGAGGGCGAGGACACCCTGCGCATAGCCGTACGCGACGAGGGCGGCCCCGCCGGACCGCGGATACGCGACTGCGGCGAGGAGGAACGCGGCCGCGGACTCCTCATCGTCGACGCGCTCTGCACCGCCTGGGGCGCCGACCGCACGGGCCTCGGCACGGCGCAGGTCGTCTGGGCGGAACTCGCCCACGGCATGGGGGAACCGTGCTGAGGTCGATCCGCATCCTCCCGCGTGCCTTCCGGCCGCTCGAAGCCTCCGTACCGGCCCCGCGCCGCCCACCGGACTCCGCCCGGGGCGCGCACGGGCTCGGCGCCACCCGCCTCACCGTGCCCGTCGGGCTGCACACGGGCCTCGGCTGCGACGCCGTCGGCGTCCCCGCCCGCTTCGGCTTCAAGATCCTCTCCCGGCTCCCGGCCAAGGGCTGCGTGTACGCCGACTCCGACTGGTGGTGGTGGCTCGTCCCCGCCGGCTCCGACCACGACGTCACCTGGCCGCTGCCCGCCTGCTACGCGCGCGGCGCCGAGATCCCGGACCGCGGCCCGCGCCTCATCCACCACCCCGACGGCACCTCCCCCTACACGCCGCCGATCCCCCTCTACCTCCTCGTCTGCCAGCTGACGGGCATCGCACCGTCCTGGTCGGCCCCGCCGGTGACCACGACGCTCTGACGAGCACGGGCCCCGACGCCCTAGGCTCGGTGCCATGTTCACCCCGCAGGGTCCCAGCCTCCGCGAGCTGACCGTCCAGGCCCTCTCCTCGGTCGAGCACGGCTACGACCTGCTCGCGACCAAGTTCGACGCGACCCCCTTCCGCACCTCCGACCGTCTCCTCGGCGCCGTCGCCGACACCCTGGAGACCCTCGGCCCCTTCGATTCCGGCCTCGACGTCTGCTGCGGCACCGGCGCCGGTCTCGGCGTCCTCCGCTCGGTCTGCGCGGGCCGGATCACGGGCGTCGACTTCAGTACGGGCATGCTGGCCCGGGCCCGCGGCGCCCACCCGACCGCCGACCTGGTCCGTGCCGACGCCCTGGCCCTCCCCTTCGCGCCGGCCTTCGACCTGGCGGTCAGCTTCGGCGCCTTCGGCCACTTCCTCCCGGACGACCAGCGCACCCTCTTCGCGCAGGTCCACGCCGCCTTGCGCCCGGGCGGCACCTTCGCCTTCCCGCTCCCCGCCCCGCCACCGGTCGGCTCCCGGCTCTACTGGACCCTGTGGGGCTTCGACGCGGCGATGCGCGTCAGGAACGCCGTCTGGCGCCCGTCGTTCGTCATGTACTACCGCACCTTCCGCCTCGCGGACGTCCGCGCCCGCCTGGAGGAGTCGGGCTTCGGCGTCTCCCTCGTCCCGGTCGAGGCCCTGGGCCGCCGGGAGGACGGCAGCCCGCACTGCAGGCTGGTGGTGGCGCGGAAAAGCACTGGGTGAGGCCGCACGCCCGTGACCGTGCGGCCTCGCGGCGGTCAGGCCTTCTTGACCACGCTCGACTTGAGCTGCATGGCGCCGAAGCCGTCGATGCGGCAGTCGATGTCGTGGCCGTCCACGCCGTCGACGAGGCGGATGTTGCGGACCTTGGTGCCGGCCTTGATGCCGGAGGGGTTGCCCTTGACCTTGAGGGCCTTCACGACGGTCACGGTGTCGCCGTCGTTCAGGACGTTGCCGACGGCATCCTTGATGACACGCTCACCGGGGGCGTCGGCAGCGGCCGCCTCGGAGGGGACCCATTCGTGGGCGCATTCCGGGCACACGACCAGACCGTTCATCTCGTACGTGTACTCGCAGGAGCACTCGGGGCAAGGGGGAAGATTCTCGTTCATTCAGCCAGGATAAGCGTCGCTTGTGGCTGTGACCTCGGGCGATGCTTTCCGGGAGGAAAACGAGAAGTGCCGGTCGATTCGAGATCGACCGGCACTTTCCGTGGTGTCCGAGGGGGGACTTGAACCCCCACGCCCGATAAAGGGCACTAGCACCTCAAGCTAGCGCGTCTGCCATTCCGCCACCCGGACCAGGTGATTGTCGTTCCGGGGTTTCCCCCGCGGCGACAGAGATAACTGTACCAGGCGTTCGAGGCGCCTTTCACCAGCGTTTCCCGTGGTCAGTGGGTGGGAGCCCGGCGCCCCCCGACGCCGGCTCCGTGCTGCCACCCTGACGACCGCGGCGCGGTCCAGGCCAATCCCCTGGCCGGAATCCGTCAGGTCGTGGGCGGTCGGCGCACTTCGGCCAGACGGGCCGAGACCACCACGTTGCCCGCGTAGCCGCCCTCCTCGGTGAAGGTGCCGCCGCAGGTGATCAGCCGCAGTTCGGGGACCCCGGCGTCGCCGTAGACCCGCTCGGCGGGGAAGCCCTCCTTGGGGACGACCTCGACCCCGTACACCGCGAAGACGGCGGTCGTGCCGTCGCGGCGGACGATCTCGACGCGGTGGCCCTTGGCGAGGGCGCCGAGGTCGTAGAAGACGGCCCGGCCGTTCGGGGTGTCGACATGGCCGACGACGACGGCCGTGCCGCGCTCGCCGGGCGTGACCGCGCCGGTGAACCAGCCCGCGAGCCGGTCGTCCTCGGGCGACGGGGCCTCGATCCAGCCGTCGGCGTCCAGCCCGACCTCGGTGACCGGCGCGTCGATGCGGACGGCGGGGACGCGGACCCGCACCGGGGGCGAGGCGGGCAGCGGGGCCGGTACGGGCACGGGGGCGAGCGCGGCGAGTCCGGCGCGGGTCCCGTCGGGGGCGGCCGCGGCGAGGGGCTGCGGCGGGCCGTCGGCCCCGGACGCCCCCGTACCGCCGCGCACGAGGTGCACGCCGATGAGGAGGACGACGGCGATGACGCCCCAGGCACCACGCCGTCCGGTACCGGTGCCGTGGCCGCCGCCGGTGTCCCGTGGGCGTTCGGTGTCCCGCGCGCCGCCCGTGCCGTCCGACCGCCCCACGCCCGCCCTCCCTCCTCCGTGTTCCGCACGTGTTGGCGCCCCTCCGCCCCGGACCTCGTCACACCGGGGCGGAGGGGCCGTTTCAGGCGCGGCCGTCGGCGCGGCGGCGGGTGAGCACGACGGCGGCGCCGAGTGCTCCGGCGATGAGCAGGACGCCCGTGACCACCTCGGTGGCGCCGAGCCCCTCTGTAGCCGCGCCGGAGGCGGCGGTGCCGTAGCCGGCCTTCACGCCCTTGACGGCTCCGGTGTGCGTCGTGCCGGTGTCGTGCCCGGTGTTCCCGCCGGTGTCACCGCCGGCGATGGTGAGCGGGGTGGTGCCGCGCTCGCCCTTGCAGTCGAAGGTGATCTCGACCTGGCTGCCGGCCTTGGCGTCGACGTCCACGGTCGCGGTGCCGGGGCGGCCCTCGTTGAGGGTCACGGTCTCGAACACGGTCGAGGTGACGGTCACGGAGGGCACTTCGCAGCCGTCGGACGTCAGGGTGACGGTGCCGCCGGGGGCGATCGTCGCGGGGGTGACGGAGAAGCCGAACGACGTGATGTCGTGGTTGCCGTCGTCGGCCAGGGCCAGGGGCGCGACCGACACGACGGCGACGGCGCTGAGCAGGGCGGCGGAAGCGGCACGTATCGCGCGCATGGCGGTCCTCCAGATCGGGCGAGGGCCCGGACGCGGAGCGATTCCGCGTCCGGAAGGGGACGACCCCCACCGCGATCGAAGCTAGGTCCGCCCCCGGCGCGCCGCCACGGGGGCTCCGCCGAACGGGGCACGGCGGCCCCGAGGACTACGGGACGCGGATGACCTGTCCGGCGTACGAGAGGTTGCCGCCGAAGCCGAAGAGGAGGACCGGGGCGCCGGAGGTGAGTTCGCCGCGTTCGACCAGCTTGGACAGGGCGAGCGGGATGGAGGCGGCCGAGGTGTTGCCGGAGTCGACGACGTCACGGGCGACGACGGCGTTGACGGCGCCGATCTTCGCGGCGAGCGGCTCGATGATCCGCAGGTTGGCCTGGTGGAGGACGACGCCCGCGAGGTCCTCGGGGGTGATGCCGGAGCGCTCGCAGGTCTTCCGGGCGAGCGCGGGCAGCTGCTGGGTGGCCCAGCGGTAGACCGACTGGCCCTCCTGGGCGAAGCGGGGCGGGGTGCCCTCGATGCGGACGGCGTTGCCCATCTCCGGGACCGAGCCCCACAGGACCGGGCCGATGGCGCCCTCGTCGGTCTCCACCGCCTCGACGATCGCGGCGCCGGCCCCGTCACCCGTGAGGACGCAGGTGGTGCGGTCGGTCCAGTCGGTGATCTCGGTCATCTTGTCGGCGCCGATGACGAGGGCGCGGCGGGCCGCCCCGGCCCGGACCGCGTGGTCGGCGGTGGCGAGCGCGTGGGTGAAGCCGGCGCAGACCACGTTGAGGTCCATGGTGGCGGGCGAGCCCATGCCGAGGCGGGCGGCGACCCGGGCGGCGGTGTTGGGCGAGCGGTCGATCGCGGTGGAGGTGGCGACGAGGACGAGGTCGATGTCGCCGGGGGTGAGGCCGGCGTGGGCGAGGGCCTTGCCGGCCGCGTGGGCGGCGAGCTCGTCGACGGGCTCGTCGGGCCCGGCGACGTGCCGGGTGCGGATGCCGACCCGGCTGAGGATCCATTCGTCGCTCGTGTCGACCAGCTCGGCCAGGTCGTGGTTGGTCAGCACCTTGGCGGGCTGGTAGTGCCCGAGCGCGGCAATGCGAGTGCCCGTCATTCTCGGGACCCCCTAGGTGGTTCGTTCGTCCGGCAGGATGTCCCAGTGTTGTCAGCGACTGATCAGTAACGGGTGACGTAAACCACCAACATTCCCCCGTATCGCTTGGCCGACCGTGACAAGGCCCCGGGCGGGGCACGGCTCCCCCGCCCGGCCCCGGACGTGCGTTCGGCGGAGGAGTGTGACGGAGAATGGGGGCCGTCAGGGCCTTCCCGGCCTTCCCCGCGGAGAGAATCGAGTGCGTCACGATGGGACGGGTCACCGAGCGACGGCGTGTCCTGCGGATCCGGGGCGGTGCGGTCAACACCCGGCCCGACACCCTGGTGGCGGAGGAGCCGCTGGAGATCCGGCTGAACGGACGCCCGATCGCGATCACCATGCGCACGCCGGGCGACGACTTCGCACTCGCGGCGGGGTTCCTGGTGAGCGAGGGCGTCCTGGCGGCGGCCTCGGACGTGCGGAACATCGTGTACTGCGCGGGGGCCACGGAGGACGGCCGGAACACGTACAACGTGGTGGACGTGCAGCTGGCCCCCGGCGTGAAGGTCCCGGACATCTCGCTTGAGCGCAACGTCTACACGACGTCCTCGTGCGGGCTGTGCGGCAAGGCCAGCCTGGACGCGGTCCGCACCACGGCCCGCTTCCCGATCGCCGACACTCCCCCGCTGCGGATCGCCCCCGAACTGCTTTCCCTGCTCCCGGAGCGGCTGCGCGCGGCGCAGAAGGTCTTCGAGTCGACAGGCGGGCTGCACGCGGCGGCGCTGTTCACGGAGGACGGCGAGCTGCTCGACGTCAAGGAGGACGTGGGCCGGCACAACGCCGTGGACAAGCTGGTCGGACGTGCGCTGCGGGAGGGACTGCTGCCGCTGGAGCGGGCGGTGCTGCTCGTGTCGGGGCGGGCCTCGTTCGAGCTGGCGCAGAAGGCCGTGATGGCGGGGATCCCGGTGCTCGCCGCGGTGTCCGCGCCGTCCTCGCTCGCCGTGGACCTGGCCGCCGAGACGGGCCTGACCCTGGTCGGCTTCCTGCGCGGGCCGGACATGAACGTGTACGCGGGCGAGCACCGGATCGCCGTATAGCCACTCTCGGTTCCGTGGCCGTGGGGCCGTCCTCAGTTCTTCGGCGGGTCGATCATCTGGAGGGTGAGGGTGGCCGGCGGCGGGGCGATGCCGGGGCCGCCCGCGGCCGTCCAGGCGAGGATGTCGTCGAGGCAGTCCTCGTCCAGGGTGAAGCCGACCCAGGCCGCGCGCCCGCCGCGCCGCCGGCCCTCGGTGGAGGGCTGGACCACGACGACGTTCGCCTGTGCGCAGGGGCCGAGGCAGTCGCTCGTACGGACGGCCAGGCGGCCGCCGGACGCCGCGGCGGCCTCGCGGAGGCGGGCGAGCTGCCCGGCGTGGTCGGTGCCGGGGTTCTTGCGGTCGTCGCCGCAGCAGCAGCCGCGGCAGACGACCAGGGAGCAGGGGCGGGCCCCGTACCGTATCGGCACCCGGGTCACTCGGGGCCGTCCAGGGTGATCGCGGGGACGGGGGCGACCGTGCCGAGGCGCGGGAAGTCGAGGTCGACGGAGGCCCGGTGCTCGTCGGCGGTGAGGGCGGCCATGGCGTCCTCGGCGAAGACGAGGTCGTAGCCCAGGTCGCAGGCGGCGCGCGCGGTGGACTCGACGCCGAGGTTGGTGGCGATGCCGCCGAGGACCAGGGTGGTGGCGCCGAGTCCGGCGAGCAGCTCGTGGAGTCCGGTGTCCTGGAAGCCGCCGATGGTGCGCTTGACGACGACCGGGTCGCCGTCGCGGACGAGGTCGGGGACGAGCTCGCTGCCGGGCGGCTGGGTGTCGACGTTCGGCCGCTCGACCCGGATGTGGACGACGGGCGCGCCGGCGGCCCGGAAGGTGTCGGCGAGCCGGGCGGAGGCGGCGAGGACGTCGGTGCCGGGGCGGGGGGCGAGGGGCAGCGCGACGATGCGTTCCATCAGGTCGACGAGGACGAGTGCGGTGCTGCCGGGATCGAGTGCGGGCAGATCGTGAGCGGGCATGGGAGCACCGTAGCGGCCCGGTTGATCATCGCGGGCGGGCCGAGGGTGTGATCCGGCCGACGGAGGGGGCGTAGGGGGGCAGCGTCACGCATCGCCCGGTGTCGGGGCCACTGATGCGCGTACGGCTTCCGATGCCGTGGGCTCGTCCGTCGGCTCCTGGTCGGCGGCGCGGCGCTTGGCGATGACCGCGCAGACCATCAGCTGCATCTGGTGGAAGAGCATCAGCGGGAGCACCGCGAGGGAGGCCTGCGGGCCGAAGAGGACGCTCGCCATCGGCAGCCCGGCCGCGAGGCTCTTCTTGGAGCCGGCGAACTGGATCGCGATCCGGTCGGCCCGGTCGAAGCCGAGGCGCCCGGCCCCGTACCAGGTCACGGCCAGCATCACCGCGAGGAGCACGGCCTCGACGGCGAGCAGCAGACCGAGCCGGGCGGGGGTCACGAGGTGCCAGATGCCGGCGACCATGCCCTGGCTGAAGGCGGTGTAGACGACGAGGAGGATCGATCCCCGGTCGACGTACCCGAGGACCTTCTTGTGGCGGAGGAGGAGCCCTCCGACCCAGCGGCGCAGGAACTGCCCGGCCAGGAACGGCACGAGGAGCTGGAGCACGATCTTCAGGAGCGCGTCGGCGGACAGGCCGCCCGCGCTGTCGCCGAGGAGCAGTGCGGCGAGCAGCGGGGTGAGGACGATGCCGGCGAGCGAGGAGAACGAGCCCGCGCAGATCGCGGCGGGCACGTTGCCCCGGGCGATCGAGGTGAACGCGATGGAGGACTGGATGGTGGACGGCACCAGGCAGAGGAAGAGGAGGCCGCCGTAGAGCTGGGGGGTGAGGACCGCGGGGACGAGGCCGCGCGCGGCGAGGCCGAGGAGCGGGAAGAGCAGGAAGGTGGCGCCGAGGACGGTGAGGTGGAGCCGCCAGTGCCGGAGGCCGTCGAGCGCCTCGCTGGTGGAGAGCCGGGCCCCGTAGAGGAAGAAGAGGAGGGCGACGGCCCCGGTCGACGCGCCTTCCGTGAAGGTCGCGGCGGCCCCGGAGGCGGGGAGGAGCGCGGCGAGGGCGACCGTGCCGAGCAGCGCGAGGACGTACCCGTCGACGGGTATCCGGGACGGCGGGCGAAGGGGGCGGCGCGCGGTGCGGCCGGGCGTACGGGGGGTCATGGGCTCCACTGCTCTGCTGGGGGGTCGCGCACGTCCATCCTGCTCCACCGGCCGGTGATCGGGAATCCCGTACAGCACTCTGACTGTCATCGTGTTCCGCGATAACGTCGAGGGGTGTACGAGCCCACCCAGCTGCGCACCTTCCTCGCCGTGGCCCAGACGCTGAGCTTCACGCGGGCAGCGGACCGCCTCGGCCTTCGCCAGTCGACCGTCAGCCAGCACGTGCGGCGCCTGGAGGAGGCGACGGGCCGTCCGCTGTTCGCCCGGGACACGCACCGCGTGGAGCTGACGGAGGACGGCGAGGCGATGCTCGGTTTCGCCCGCACGATCCTCCAGGCCCACGAGCGGGCGGCGGCCTTCTTCGGCGGGACGCGGCTGCGGGGGCGGCTGCGGTTCGGGGCGTCCGAGGACTTCGTGACGACCCGGCTGCCGGAGATCCTGGAGTCCTTCCGGCGCGAGCACCCCGAGGTCGACCTGGAGCTGACGGTCGAGCTGTCCGGGACGCTCCAGGCCCGGCTCGCGGCCGGCCGGCTCGATCTGATCCTGGCCAAGCGGCGCGGGGCCGAGAGCGAGGGCCGGCTCGTCTGGGAGGACACGCTCATCTGGATCGGCGCGCCGGGGCTGCGGCTCGATCCGGAGCGGCCGGTGCCGCTGATCCTGTACCCGCCGCCGGGGATCACCCGGGCGCGGGCGCTCGAGGCCCTGGAGGCGCAGGGGAGGGCGTGGCGGATCGCCTGTACGAGTTCCAGCCTGAGCGCGAACGTGGCGGCGGCCCGGGCGGGGCTCGGGGTGATGGCGCACACGCGGGGCCTGGTGCCGCCGGGGCTCGTCCCGGTGCCGGTCCGCGCGGGGCTCCCGGAGCTCGGGGACGTGGGCTTCGTACTGCGCAAGGGGCGCCGGGGCGGGGAGACCCAGGAGGCGGCGGACGCCCTCGCGGAGGCGATCCTGGCGGGCGGCGACCGACTGCACCGGCCGCGCTGAGCGGGGAGGCCGGGGCTCAGCACCGGCCGCGCTGAGCGGGGGCGACCCGGCGAACCCGGTGGGTGGCGAGAAGGCGCCGGCCCGGTGCTTCGGGGGCGGGGGCGTGAGTGGTCGGTACAGATTCCGTGGAGATTCGCTCCCGGAGGGCCTACTGGCCGGTCAGTAACCGCCCCGTGATCCCCTCCACTTGGCCGCCTCACCTGCCCTGACCTGTACGAACACGGAATGTCGCGGCTTGGTGAAGGACCTCCCACCGGCCGGTCGGGTGGGGTACCGTCACCCGCGCCGTACGGAGCGCGACAACGGGCTTTTCCAGCCACCGAGCCGTCGAGGAGCAGGTCAGTGCGCGAGTTCACCGTGCCGCCCGTCGAGGCGGCGCCTCAGGTCGGCGGTCTGGCGGACGCCGTGTTCGACCACGCCCTCGCCGACCCGGACCGGATCGCCTTCGGCCGGAAGGGCCCGGACGGGCAGTGGCACGACGTGACCGCCGCGCGGTTCCGGGACGAGGTCGTGGGCCTCGCGAAGGGGCTGGTCGCGGAGGGCGTGCGGTTCGGCGACCGGGTCGCGATCATGGCCAGGACCCGGTACGAGTGGACGCTGTTCGACTTCGCGCTGTGGACGCTGGGCGCCCAGCCCGTGCCGGTCTATCCGACCTCCTCCGCCGAGCAGGTCTACTGGATGCTGCACGACGCCGAGGTCACCGCCTGCGTCGTGGAGCACGAGGACCACGCGATGACGATCGGCTCGGTGATCGACCGGCTCCCCCGGCTCCAGCGGCTGTGGCAGCTGGACGCGGGCGCGGTGGGCGAGCTGACGGCGGCGGGCGAGGGGATCGACGAGGAGGTCCTGCACCGGCACCGGCGGGCGGTGACCCCGGAGACGATCGCGACGGTCATCTACACCTCGGGGACGACCGGCCGCCCCAAGGGCTGTGTGATCACCCACGCGAACCTGATGTTCGAGACGGACATGGTGATGGGCCGCTGGGAGCCGGTGTTCCGCTCGCGGCCCGACGAGCAGGCCTCGACGCTGCTGTTCCTGCCGCTCGCGCACGTCTTCGGGCGCATGGTGGAGGTCGCGGCGGTCCGCGGCGGGGTGAAGCTGGGGCACCAGCCGGTGATGGCGGCGGCCGAGCTGCTCCCCGACCTGGTGGCGTTCCGGCCGAGTTTCGTCCTGGCCGTGCCGTACGTCTTCGAGAAGGTCTTCCACGCGGCCCGCCGCAAGGCGGAGGGCGAAGGGAAGGCCGGCCCCTTCGACAAGGCCGTCGAGGTGGCCGTCGCCTACGCGGAGGCGCTGGAGCAGAAGGCCTTCGGGACCGGTCCGGGGCCGTCGGCGGCGCTGCGCGTGCAGCACCAGTTCTTCGAGAAGACGGTCTACGTCAAGGTGCGCGCGGCCCTGGGCGGGCGGGTGCGGCACGCGATGTCGGGCGGCTCGGCCATGGACCGCCGCCAGGGGCTGTTCTTCGCGGGCGCGGGGATCACGGTCTTCGAGGGGTACGGCCTGACGGAGTCCTCGGCGGCCGCCACGGCGAACCCGCCCGGGCGGACGAAGTACGGCACGGTGGGCCAGCCGGTCCCGGGGACGACGGTCCACATCGCGGAGGACGGCGAGGTGTGGCTGCACGGCGGCCAGGTCTTCTCCGGTTATCTGAACGCCCCGGAGGCGACGGCCGCCGTCCTCAACGACGGCTGGCTGGCCACCGGGGACCTCGGCGCCCTCGACGCGGACGGCTATCTGACGATCACCGGGCGGAAGAAGGAGATCCTGGTGACCTCGGGCGGCAAGAGCGTCTCCCCCACCGCCCTGGAGGAGCGGGTGCGGGCGCATCCGCTGATCTCCCAGTGCATCGTGGTCGGCAACGACCGGCCGTACATCGCCGCCCTCGTGACGGTCGATCAGGAGGCGGTCGAGCACTGGCTTGCGATGCAGGGGCGGGCGCCGCTCTCCCCGGCCGAGCTGGTGCGCGACCCGGCCCTGGAAACGGAGATCCGGCGCGGGGTGGTGGCGGCGAACACGCTGGTCTCGCAGGCCGAGTCGATCCGGACGTTCCGGATCCTGGCGCATCCGTTCAGCGAGGAGCACGGGCTGCTCACCCCGTCGCTGAAGCTGAAGCGGAAGGCGATCGAGCGGGCGTACGCGGCGGAGGTCGAGGCGCTGTACGGCTGACCGGCCGGTTGGAATGCGGAACGGCCCGTGGTCGTTGACGGTGGGAGTACCTCCGTACAGCCAGTGACGACGACGTAAGGATCCATCCCACGTGAGCACGGACAGCATCGTTCCCTCGGTCATCCTGAACAACGGCGTGCACATGCCGCAGCTGGGCTTCGGTGTCTGGCAGGTGCCGGACGACGAGGCGACGGCCGCCGTGACGACGGCCCTGGAGGCCGGGTACCGCTCCATCGACACCGCCGCGATCTACGGCAACGAGCGGGGCACCGGCCGTGCCGTCGCCGCCTCGGGGATCGCCCGCGAGGAGCTGTTCATCACCACGAAGCTGTGGAACAGCGAGCAGGGCCACGACTCGACGCTGCGCGCCTTCGACGAGTCCCTCGACAAGCTGGGCCTCGACTACGTCGACCTCTACCTGATCCACTGGCCGGTGCCGGCGAAGGACGCGTACGTCGACACGTACCGGGCCTTCGAGAAGATCCTCGCGGACGGGCGCGCCAAGGCGATCGGCGTCTCCAACTTCCTCCCGGAGCACCTGGAGCGGCTGATCGGCGAGACCTCGGTCGTGCCCGCCGTCAACCAGATCGAGCTGCACCCGCAGCTCACCCAGCCGGAGTCGCGCGAGGTGCACGAGCGGTACGGCATCGCGACCGAGGCGTGGTCGCCGCTCGGCTCCGGCAAGGGCCTCCTGGAGGTCCCGGCGATCGTCGCGATCGGCCGCAAGCACGGCAGGACCCCGGCGCAGGTGGTGCTGCGCTGGCACCTCCAGCTGGGGAACGTGGTGATCCCGAAGTCGGTCACCCCCTCGCGCATCCGCGAGAACATCGACGTCTTCGGCTTCGAGCTGGACGCCGAGGACCTGGCGGCCATCGCCGCCCTCGACGAGAGCCGCCGCCTGGGCCCGAACCCCGCGGAGTTCAACGTCGGCGCCTGAAGGACACGGAGGGGGTGGGGCCGACGCACCGCTGCGGCGGCGCGCCGGCTCGGCAGGCGTACGTCGCGGCGCTAGCCGTACGTCGCGCCTCGGCCGCCGCCCGTCGCGGCGCCCCGGCGGTCCCCCGGCTCAGTAGCCGTCCACGCCGAGTTCGGTGATCGAGGCGAAGAGGTGCTCCCAGACCTCGGCGCCGGGCGCGCCCTCGGCCAGGGCCTCGGCGTCGACGGCCTCCATCGCCCGGAGGAAGTCCTTCACGCCCTCCTCCCCCGGGTACGGGTCCCAGCAGGCGCCCATGTGACGGCGGACGCCCTCCAGGAACCGGACGAAGGACTCCAGGTCGCGGACGAGCGGGAAGACGGCGTCGCCGCCGGGGCCGTGGCTGCCGTCCGGCTGGCGCAGGGAGACGGCACCGGTCCCGGGGTGGACGAAGACCTCCCCGGGATCGCAGTAGCCGAGGTCGAACGCGCCGACCCGCAGCAGGCCCCCGGGGCCCGGGCCCAGCGGCTCGTCGGCGAGCGCGAAGGACGTGACGCCGGCCGCCCAGTGGCGGGGCAGTCCGGCCTCGGCGAGCAGCGTCCTGGTCGGTGCGTGCGTGAGGGCGGCGGGCTGGTCGGTCGCCGGGACGCGGAGGACCCCGGAGGGGCCGAAGACCCCGTCGAGCCGGGCCGCCGTGAGCGGCCCGTCCGCGTTCCTCGTGCCCGGCCGGAACCACGGCCCGCCGTCCGCCGGTGCCGGTTCGGAGGAATCGGCGCCGCCCGTCGGCCAGTCGGCGAGGGCCGTGTCGTTCTGCTCCACGACGGCCACTCCGCGCGCGTCGAGGAAGACGTAGCGGCCGCCGTCCAGCGGGATCGGCTCCTCCCAGGCATCGGGGCTCCGCAGCGCCCAGGACTCGTCGTCGCCGTCGAACAGCCAGGGTCCGTCCGGCTCGCTCTCCTCGTACGGTTCGGCCGTGTCCTCGGCGGGGGCGGGCCGGGGCGTGCCGGTGGCCAGGTCGAACCAGGTGTCCTCGCACCACAGGGCCCAGACCTTGAGGAGCGGGACGCCCCCGGCCTCGTACACCTCGGCGGAGCGGTCTCCGCTGAGGTTCGGCGCGGCCTCGTGCGCGCCGACCGGACGCCACCAGGCCCACACCGTCCGCCACGGCAGCCCGGGTTCGGCGGCCGCCACGCGCTCGGCGTACTCGCGGTGGCCGAGGACGGTCGCGGCGAAGTGCAGCCAGGAGGCGAACTCGGCGGAGGTCGCCGGGGCGCTCCCGAACACCGCCTCGGCCTGGGTGAACACCTCGCGGCCGACGCCGCCGTGATCGTCCGGCAGGGCGGCGAGGCGGGCACGGAGCTCGGCGCGGTCATGGCGCAGGACCTCGGCGGGGTCGTCGAGCAGGGTACGGAGATCGGGATCGGTCACCGGCCCATCGTGCCAGCCGGTGCGCCGGGCGCGGGCGGCGGCCGGGGCCGTTGTCGTACCCGGGACGTAGAGTCGGAGACGGTCCCTGGGGGCTGCGCGCGGCGGTGACGGCCGCGCGGTGCAACTGCCCGGCGAGGAGAAGGAGTCGGTACGGTGAGCGGTGCCCCGGAGCCCGTGGAGGCGGGCCTCTACCGGGTGCGGAACGTGGCGAGCGGGCTGCTCCTGGAGGTGTACCAGGGGTCGAGCCGCAGCGGCGCGAAGGCGCAGCAGGGCACGGAGAGCGGAACTCCCGGGCAGCACTGGCACATCACGCCCGTGCCGAACGGCGGCGGGCTCTACCACCTGGTCAACGCGGCCAGTGGCAAGCGGCTCGACGTGGTGAACGCGTCCACGGAGAACGGCGCCGGCATCCAGCAGTGGAGGGCCAACAACTTCGGCGCGCAGGAGTGGATCATCGAGCAGGACCTCCAGTCGCCGGGGACGGTGGCCCTGGTGAGCTTCATCAGCGGGCTGTTCCTGGAGGTCGCCGACGAGACGAAGGAGGACGGGGGGAACGTCCGGCAGTGGGAGGACACCGACTCGCCGTTCCAGTGGTGGCGGCTGGAGCCGGTGTCCTGACCCGGGCCGGGTGCGGGCTCAGCCCTTGCGGGCGGTGTGCACGGTGTGGGCAGTGAGGTGGAACAGGTCCGTGCGGTGGTGCAGGGACAGTGCGTCGGCCGGGTCGAGCAGCCGGTCGAGGGTCTCCTTGTCGTCGGCGTCGAGCCGCGCGGCCAGGCCGTCCCGCAGACGCTCGTAGTGGGCGAGGGCCAGTTCCCGGACGGCCGGGGACACGGGCGCGGGGACGTCCACGAGGAACGTGCGGGTGCCGGCCGGGGTGAGGCCGGCGCCGGTGAGCAGCGCCCGCCAGTCGTCCGGCTCGTCCTTGGCCCCGGGCAGCTCGGCGCGCATCTCGCCGAACCAGTCGGCGTGGGCGGCGTCGAGCCGTGCCTCAAGGCCGGGCCTGCCGATCCCGATGTTCTGGGGCAGGTGCCGCCGGGGCAGCCCGCCCTCGACGAGGACGAGGAGCCCGCCGGGGTTCAGGATGCCGGCGAACTCGGCGAGCGCGGCGCTCTGGTCGCCCATGTGGTGCAGGGAGTTGCCCGCCCAGACGAGGTCGGCCCGCCCCAGGGTGCCGATCGCCTCGGGGAGTTCGGCGTGGCGGGTGGAGACCCGTGCGCCGAGGTTGCGGGCGTCGGCGCGGGCCCGGGCCAGGGCGAGGAGTTCGGGGGCGCCGTCGACGGCGACGGCCTCGGCGGCCGGGAACGCATCGGCGAGCAGGCTGGTCACCACGCCGGGACCGCTGCCGACGTCGAGGATCCGGCGGACGCCCTGCGCCGGCGCGAGGGTGCCGAGCCACGCGGCGGCCTCCGCGTAGGCGGGGCTCGCGATCTCGGCCTGCCGCTCCAGGAGCGGAGCCATCTCGCTCCAGTCGAGGTGGGTGTGGTCGTGAGGGCCGTGACCGTGACCGGTGCCGTGCTGGTGGCCGTGGTGGGACGCGTGATGCTGGCTCATGGCACCAGGGTGCGACGGGGCGGCCGCGAACGCGAGAAATGTTGCCGGTCCGGCAACAGGCCCGGCGGCGGTTGCGGCGGGCCCGGCAACGGTTCCGGCGACAGAGCCGGCCGCCCGACCAGGCGGCCCGTCAGCCGCGGCCCCGGTGTTCCTGCGGGCTGACGCCCCGTACGCGCTTGAAGGCGGCGCTCAGGGCGAACGCGCCGCTGTAGCCGACCTGCCGGGCGACGGACTCGACCGTGGCGTCCGTGCCGCGGAGCAGGTCCGCGGCGAGCGCGAGCCGCCAGCCGGTGAGGTACGCCATCGGGGGCTCCCCGACGAGCTCGGTGAAGCGGCGGGCGAGCGCGGCCCGGGACACACCCGACTTCGCGGCGAGGGAGGCGACGGTCCACGGGTGGGCGGGGTCGTTCTGGAGCAGCCGGAGCGCCCGGCCGACCACGGGGTCGCCCATCGCGCGGTACCAGGCGGGGGCCTCGGCGCCCGGCCGGGAGAACCAGGCGCGGACGGCGGCGATGAGCAGCAGGTCGAGGACCCGGTCGAGGACGACGCTCTGGCCGGGTTCGTCGCGGGAGATCTCCTCGTCGAGGAAGGGCATGAGCGGGCAGTTCCACACGTCGGCGGGCAGGTGCACCAGGCCCGGCAGGGCGTCGAGGAGCCTGCGGCCGACCTCGCCGTCCATCAGGTAGGTGCCGACGAGGACCGTGGTGCCGCCGTCGGGGGCGTTGCCCCAGGTGCGGACGCCGAGGCGCATGGACTGGGCGAGCGGCTCCCCGGAGAGGGTGGTGCAGCCGCCGTCGGGGCCGATCCTGGCGTGGGGCGGGGCGTCGGGGCGGTGGGCGACGGTGTACGGCTCGGGGCCGCGGGCGATGGCGACGTCGCCCGGGCGCAGCAGGACGGGTGCGCCGGTGTCGGGGACGATCCAGGCCTCGCCGTCGGTGACGCACATGAGGCAGATCGGGGCCTCGTCCTCGATGCGCACGGACCACGGCGGCTCCATGATCATGCGGAGCAGGAAGGCGCCCTTGGCGCGTGGCCCGTCGAGGAGTCCGGCGAGTGCGTCCATGGTGCGCAAGCGTAGGGCTTCGAACAGGGCCTGAGACGGAAGGAGTACGCGCGACTGCTCGCCGGGTTCGGGCTCCCGGCCGGCGAGGCGCAGTGGCTCGCGGCCCTGTTCTGCACACTCCTCGACGGCCACAACGCCTCGGCGACGGACGGCGTGAAGCGGGTCCTGGGCCGCGAGCCGCGCTCCTTCGCCGCCTTCGCGGCGGGGGCGTGGGGCGGACCGGGGGCGTGACGGGTTCAGCCGCGCCTGACGAAGCTCGCGAGCCGGTAACGGGGGTCGGCTCGGGGGCGGTCCTGGTCCGGGAGGGCGGTCAGGGCGGCGGCGAGCGTCTCGGTGGTCGCCGGGTCGCCGTCGAACCAGGAGGCGAAGTAGCCGGAGCACAGCTTCCGGACGGTGTCGCGCGGGCTGCTGCCCTGTCCGTGGCCGGTGAAGCGGGTGCCGGGGGCGGGGTCGAGACCGTGGGCGGCCGCGCAGGCCGTGATCAGGTCGGCCCGGTCGGAGGCCGTGCCGGCCGAGCGGTGCGGGCGGAGGATCGCGTCGATGTCGCTGCCGACGTCATGGGCGGCGTCCTTGTCGACGGTGACGACGAGGACGCCGCCGGGGCGCAGGACCCGGGCCGCCTCGGCGACGACGTCCGCCGCGAAGGGGACGAGGTGCAGCAGCCAGACGGCGGCGACGGCGTCCAGGGACCCGTCGGGCAGCGGCAGCCGGCGGGCGTCGGCGCGTACGGCGCGGCCGGGCGCCCGGTCGGCGGCGACCCGCACCATGGCGTGGGCGGCGTCGGCGCCGTACACGCGCAGGCCGGGCCGGGTGAGGCGTTCGGTGACGAGGCCGGTGCCGCAGGCGAGGTCGAGCAGGGTGCGGGCGCCGGGCGGGACGAGCCGCAGGACGGCCTCGGCGGCCGCCTCGGCCCTGGGCTCCCCGCCGCGGGTCCGGTCGTAGTGCGCTGCCTCTGCCTCGTAGTCGAGCACGGTATCCGCCATGCCCGTGATCGTAATGCCGTCAGGTCGCGCCGTGGCCGGGGGCGATCTGCTCGACGCGGTCGGCGAGTTCGAAGTCCTTCTCGGTGACGGCGCCGCCGGCGTCGTGGGTGTTCACGGCGAGGGTCACCGTGTTGTAGCCGAGGGTGAGGTCGGAGTGGTGGTTCAGCTCCTGCTGGATCTGGGCCACGTGGACGACGAGCGCGGTCGCCGCGAAGTGGTCGCCGAGCCGGTAGGTCCGGGTGAGCCGGTCGGCGTCCACGGACCAGCCGGGCAGCTCCCTGAGGCGGTCCTCGATCTCCTTCTGCGACAGCGGCTGTGTGGACACGGCGCTGCTCCCTCCGGTCGGTGGTGCGGGGTGACGGGGTGACGGACAGCGGCCCCGGGGAGAAACTACCCGAGGTCCACCTCTGGGATACCGTCTGGCCATGACAACTGTCGTGAGCGACACGGGGGTAGGGCCGCTCCTGCGCGGGTGGCGTGAGCAGCGGCGGCTGAGCCAGCTGGAGCTCGCGCTGCGCGCGGACTCCTCGGCGCGGCACATCTCGTTCGTGGAGACGGGCCGCTCCCGGCCGAGCGAGGAGATGGTCCTGAAGCTCGCCGAGCACCTGGACGTGCCGGTGCGCGAGCGGAACGCGCTGTTGCTCGCGGCGGGATACGCGCCCCGGTACGCGGAGTCGCCGCTGGACGCGCCGCGCCTGGAGACGCTGCGCTGGGGCATCCAGCAGTTGCTCGACGGGTACGAGCCGTACCCGGCCCTGGTGGTGGACGGCACGTACACGGTGGTGGCGGCCAACCGGGGGATCGGGCTGCTGCTCGCCGGGCTTCCGGAGCACCTGCTGACCCCGCCGATGAACGCGATGCGGCTCACCCTGCACCCGGAGGGCCTGGCGCCCCGGATCCGGAACCTGCGGGAATGGCGGGGCCACCTCCTGGCTCAGATGGACCGTCAGATCGCGCTGGCCCGTTCGGAGGCGCTGCGCGAGCTGTACGAGGAGGTGGCGGGCTATCCGCTGCCGGAGCGGATCGATCCGGAGGACCGGCCGGACGCGGAGCCGTACCCGTACTTCGCGCTGCCGCTGCGGATCGAGCACGACGGGCGTGTGCTGTCGTTCGTGTCGTCGATCTCGACGTTCAACACGCCGATGGACGTGACCGTCGCCGAGCTGGCCATCGAGACGTTCCTCCCGGCCGACCCGGAGACGGTCGCGTACCTCCGGTCGCTCACCGCGCAGTCGCCCTGAGCGCCGCCCACTGGAGTGCGGCGAAGCCGGCGACGGTGGCCGCCTGCATCGGGGTCCACACCAGGCCGGCGGTGGTCGGCTCCAGCCAGGCGACGAGGGCGACGACGCTGAGGACGGCCCAGAGGACGTTGGCGTCGACGACGGCCTTCACGGCGAGCGCCGGGGGCTGTGGACGGCTCGCGAGCCAGGCGACGCCGGCGGCGAACGCGGTGAGGAAGACGCCCAGTTCGAGGAGGAGTCCCGCGTCGACGCCGAGGAGTTCGCCGAGGGGGCCGGAGGCGGCGAGGTAGGCGATCCCGTTGGCCCCGGTGACGACGGCGTCGAGGGCGAGGAAACGGCGCACCGCGGACTGGGGGCGGGTGGTGCGGGCGATCCTCAAAGATCGGTGCAGGGCCTGGGACATGGTGGATCACCCTCCGAAGGGGACGTTCGCGCTGGTGGTGGGCCCGGAGCCCGAGCGGAGTGCGCCGCCCGGGTTCCGGTGTTCATGAGCATGCCGGGCGGCGGGCGGGGGGTCGATTACCTGCCGGGTAATGCGCGAGGTCACGCCCGGGGTGATGCCGTTCTCCGGGCGGCCGTGTCGCCCGTTCCCCCGGGGTGAGTAGTCTTCCCGCCGGGGTGGCCGGAACCGGTGCCCCGAAGGGGGAGAACACGGATGGCGTGGAACAGGGAACGGGCCATGGTGGCCACCGGGGACGATCACAAGGTGACGCCCGCGGAGCTCTTCTTCGACCTGGTGTTCGTGTACGCGATCACCCAGGTCACCGCCCTGATGGCGGCCGCGCCCTCGCCGGTGCGGACGGTCGGCGCGATGGTGGTCCTCGCGCTGCTGTGGTGGTGCTGGTGCGCCTTCGCCTGGCTGGGCAATGTCGTACGGGCCGATTCCGGCGCCGTGTTCGGCGTCCTCGTCACCGTGATGGCCGTCGTCCTGATCGTGTCCATCGCCGTGCCCGAGGTCTTCGCGGACCCGGCGGCCGGGCTCCCGGCGCCTCTGGTGTTCGTGCTCTGCTACGGCGCGGTGCGGATCCTGCACCTGACCTCGTACTGGCTCTCCAGCCCGGGCGACGCCGCGCTGCGGGTCACCCTGCGGCGGACGGCCCTGTCGTCCGTGCTGCCGCCGCTCGTGCTGCTGCTGATCGGCTGCGCCTACGACGGCCGGGCCCAACTCCTGTGGTGGCTGGGGGCGGTGGCCGTCGACTACGGCGGGATCTACGTCACCGGTGCCTCCGGCTGGCGGGTCAACTCCCCCGGGCACTTCGCCGAGCGGCACGGTCTGATCGTGATCATCGCGCTCGGTGAGTCCATCGTGGCGATGGGCGTCGGCGTCGCCGGCTTCCACCTCTCGTACGCCGTGCTCGGCGCCTCGGCCGCCGGGCTGCTGCTCTCGGCCGGGCTGTGGCGGCTGTACTTCCGGCAGCTGGGCGAGTCCGCCGAGCACCGTCTCTTCGCGCTCGACGGCGACGACCGCACCCGGTTCGCCCGGGACGTGTACACGTTCCTGCACCTGCCCCTGGTCGCCGGGATCGTGCTCACCGCGCTCGGGATGAAGAAGGTCCTCCAGCAGGTCGCCGACACCGCCCACTACGGCCTCGCGGAGCCGCTGCACGGTGTCGTGGCCTGGTCCCTGACCGGGGGCGTCGGCGTCTATCTGCTGGGCGGCGCCGCGATCGTGCTGCGCACGTCCGGGCGGCGGCCGACCGCCCTGGCCGTGGGCGGGGCGTGCTGCCTGGCGGCGGGCCCGCTGGTCGGCCTCGTCCCGGCCCTGGTGGCGCTCACGTCCCTCGCCGGGACGGCGGCGCTGCTCGTGGGGCTGCACACGAGGCGGGGCGCGCGGACGATCGACGTGGCGGAGGCGGCCTGACGGGGCCGGCTGCGGGAGCGGCTTGAGCGGGCGCGCACAGCCGATGCCTGCGCCGTTCTGACCCGGCCTCCCGGAGGCGGGCTCCGGGAGGCCGGTGCCGGTGGTCAGTGCAGGGGGTCCTCGTGGTGGACCGGGTCCTCCCGGCGGGCGGTCGGCTCGGGCGTCCGGGCCGGTGCCGGTGCGGCGGGCTCGGGGGCGGTGCGCTCGGCGCGCCGGGCGCGGGAGGCCTCGGCGCGCAGCAGCGCCTGGAGGACGGCGTACGGGTCGACGGGCATGGCGAAGCTCCTCGTGGTGCGGGGGTGATGTCGCTGGACTGCGGGGAGGCGGGGGCCTCTCAGCAGCGCATCACCACGCACCGGAGCGCGTCGCCGCGCGGGGCGGGGACAGGGGAGGGGTCGGGGGCGGGTGCCGGATTCCGGCGGTGGCCCTGGGGCCGGGGGCCGGGCCCGGCGGGACGGAGGCCCGTGCCCGGGCGTCGGGCCCGGTCCGGGAGTCCGGCCTCGGTGGCGCCGTGGTCGTGGGTCTCGCCGCCCGGGTCGGAGGCCGGGGCGGCGGCGGCCGCGGGGCGCGTCTCTGCGACGGGGAGCGCACCGGCGGCCCCGGCGCCGAACAGCGCGGCGAGGACGAGCAGGAGCGCGATCCACCGGTGACGGCCCCGGTCCGGGCGCGCCCGGCGCCCCGCCGGGGTGGCGGGCGCGGCGGGCGACTGGTGGGCGGGGCTCACGGTGATCCGTACTGCCCCGCCGGGGGACGCGCACGCGCCCCCGGCCCGTGATCCGCCCGGGCGGCCTACGTCAGGGCGTCGGATTCACCGCCCCGGCGGTCATTCCGCGGCCGCGGCGGCGCGCTGCTTGCGGGCCGCCATCCAGGCGTACACGAGGACGCCGGCGAAGAGGAACAGGACGCCCTGGTAGACGGCCGCGTAGCCCGAACCGGCGACCAGCCAGAGGGAGAAGCCGAAGGCGGCGAGGGCGAGGACGGCGTCGCGGGCGAGCCGGGCGCGGGAGACCTTCTCGGACTGCCCGGACAGCAGGAAGTAGATCTGGGCGGCGGTGGAGAGCAGGTAGGGCACGGTGGCGGTGAAGGTGGTGACGAGGACGAGGATCTCGAAGACGCCCTGTGTGCCGGCCGTGTAGTTGTAGACCGTCAGGAGCGAGGCGAGGACGACGGTGACGAGGACGCCGGCCGTCGGCACACCGCGCCGCTTGACCGTGAAGACCTTCGGGAAGAGCCCGTCGCGGGCGGCGGCGTAGGGGGCCTGGGCGCTGAGCAGCGTCCAGCCGTTGAGGGCGCCGAGGATGGAGACCATCGCCATGCAGGCGACGGCGGTGCCGCCCCAGGAGCCGCCGAACATGGCGTTCGTGGCGTCGGAGAAGGGCGCGGTGGAGGTGACCAGCTTGTCGTGCGGGACGGTGCCGAAGACGGAGAGGGTGCCGAGGAGGTAGACGGCGGCGGCGCCGAGGGTGCCGAGGACGGTGGCGCGGCCGACGTTGCGGCGCGGGTCGCGGACCTCGCCGGCGCTGACGGCGGCGGACTCGACGCCGAGGTAGCTGAAGAGCAGGATCGCGGCGGAGGCGGAGACCGCGCCGAGCGTGCCGCCCTCGCCGGGGTGGAAGGGCCCGAGGTTGGCGCTGTCGAAGAAGAAGAGTCCGCCGACGGCGACCAGGATCAGCGGGACGAACTTGAGCACGGTCGCGACGATCTGGACCGCGCCGACGTAGCGGGTGCCGGCCAGGTTGGCGAGGGCGGGCAGCCACTGGAAGGCCAGGGCGGCGGCGATGGTGGCGGCCTTGGATGCGTGGATGGGGACGACCACGTCGAGGTAGCCGACGGCGGCGACGGCGAGGGCCGCGTTGGAGACCCAGGCGGTGATCCAGTAGCTCCAGGCCGCCAGGAAGCCGGCGAAGTCGCCGAAGGCGGCGCGGGCGTAGACGTACGGTCCGCCGGTCTGCGGCAGGCGGTGGGCGAGCCGGCCGAAGACGAGGGCGAGGGCGATCGCACCGAGGGTGAGGACGCCGAAGGCGACGAGGCTGACGGTGCCGTACGGGGCGACGGAGGCGGGCAGCAGGAAGATGCCGCCGCCGATGATGTTGCCCATGACCAGGGCGGTCGCGATCGGGAGGCCGAAGCGGCGGGTGTGCCGGTCGGCGGGTGCGGTGTCCGTCCCGGGCTCGCGCTGTGGAGTTGTGGTGGCCGTGCTCATGGGGTGGTGCGCCTTCCGTCGTACAAATCCGGACCATCGTCCGGTAGTGACGAACAGGCGTCCAAATCAGTGGTTTTTGTCCGGCGCGACCGGCCCCTCGACCGGAAGAATTGATTCCGTTTCGCGTGCGGACGGGGAAATCTCCACCGACACCCCCGGACCGATCGGCACCTGAGGGCCCGAGGACTCGCGCAGCCAGCGCCGCAGCACCCGGTGCACCCGCTCCGCCCCGACCAGCTCCTCCCCCGCGCCGACCGGCGGCGACAGGTCCGGCGGCGACAGCAGGAAGGCGTGCGACTGCTCGCCGCCGAGGCCGCCGTGCGAGCCGATCTGCTCCTCGAAGGCGTGCACGGTTCCCGTCGCCGGGTCGTACATGGAGTTGACCATGATGTCCGCGACGTGCGGGAAGCCGTCCGTGCGCCGCACGGCCGCCGCCGCGCCCCGCCCGAAGACCGCGAGCGGTCCGTCGTCCGCGAGCTCGGCGACCGGCACCTCCACCCCGTCGCGGGCGAGCACCACCGAGCCGTGCTCGGCGCTCGCCACGAGCACGAAGCCGACGCCCGGATGGTGCGCGAGGGTCCGCAGGAGCGCCGGATGGCGCCGGTCGATCTCCTCGCGGGTCATCCGGTGGCGCGCGTCGGGGAAGGAGACGAGAGCGAGGTTGCCGGAGGCCAGGACCACGGGCTCCGAAGGCCGGGCGGGCAGCTCCCGCGCCGTCTCGCCGCTCTCGTCCACCGGCCGGTGCAGCGCGCTGCGCAGCGCGTCCCTGGCCGCGTCCCGCGCCTCCGACCCGCTACGCGTGCGCCGCACCCGCCGCGGCACCGGCAGCCCGCACCCGGCCCGTACGAGGTCCTTGAGCGACAGACCGTACGCCGACTCGAACGTCTCGCCGGGGCTCTGCCCGTGGTCGGAGAGCAGCACGATCCGGTACGGACGCGGGGCGTGCTCGGCGACCGTGGCGATGAGCGCGATCGCCCGGTCGAGGCGCGCCAGGACCTGGTCCGTGTCCCGGCCGTGCGGTCCCGAGTGGTGCGCCACCTCGTCGTACGCGACGAGGTCCGCGTAGACGGCGGTCCGCCCGGCCAGCATGTCGCCCATGACGGCGGAGACCACGACGTCCCTCTCGACGACCGTCGCGAAGGCGCGGACGAAGGGGTACGTGCCGCCGCGCGAGACCCTCGGGGTCTCCCCGCGCAGCCGCGCCCGCGTCGACTGGTACATCTCCCGGACGCACTCGGCGACGAGCGAGCCCGCGGTGCGGACGGCGTTGGCCGGGTCGGAGAAGTAGGCGAAGTAGCCGGCCCGGGAGCGGTTGCGGCGGCCGCGCCGGGCCGCCATCGACAGGACCAGGGCGAGCTGGTCGGCGCCGCCGCTGAACAGGTTGCCCCGGGAGGCGCCGTCGACCGTGAGGAGACCGCCGTCCCCGGTGCGGAGCACGGCCCGGCGCTGGAGCTCGACGGCGCTCGCCGGACGGTTCGACACCATGAGCCGGCCGGTGTCCTTCTCGTACCAGCGGAAGGCGGGCACGTCCTCGTTGGAGCCGTGCAGGATGCCGAGCTGGCTGGCGCCGGTCTGGCTCGACCAGTCGGTGCGCCAGGGGGTGAGCCGGTGGCCGGCGTCCAGCCAGGCCGCGACGGTCGGCATGAGGCCGTCGGCGACGGCGCCGCGCAGCACGTGGTGGCCGACGCCGTCGAGCTGGAGGAAGACCGTGCCGGGCACGGCCCCCGCCGAGTCGCCGGGGTCGCGGGGGCGGGTGCGGCCGGTGAGCCGGTAGAGCCGGCGCCGGTAGGCGTCGTCGTCGCGGACGGCGAGGGCCGTGGAGGTGGCGGAGGCGACGGCGGACATGACGGCGGCGACCACGACGGCGGTCTCGGGGGCGGCGGCGCCGCGCCCGTCGGGGATCACCCATAGCGCGATGAGCAGCAGCGAGCCGTTGAGGAAGAAGACGAGCAGGCCGAGGACGAGTGCCGGGACGAGCAGCAGTGCCCGCACGATCACCGGCCACACGAGCGCCCCGAGCAGACCGAACGCGCCGGCGGCCGTGGCGGCGGTGAGGGCGGTCCGCGTGAAGCTGTCGCCGTCGGCGGACTGGAGCTGGAAGTCGGGCAGCAGCCCGGCGAGGACGAGCATCGTGAGCGTGGACACCGCCCAGACCACGAGCACGCGCGCCAGTGTCCTGCCCGCGGACCGCCAGCGGTCGGCGCCACCCCATCGCCCCTCACCCACGCGCGCTTCACCTTTCGCCCGTTACCTGCCTCAAGCGTGGCACAACGGGCCCGTCAGGACCTCGGGGCAAGGAGCCTCAGGAGCCGTCGTACCCGGCCGTGGGCATCGAAAGCCGCCGGTGCACCCCCGCTCTGGCCGCCGTGTCGTACGGGGGTTCGTCAAGTCCGACGGTCTCCACCCGCACCCCGCGCCGCTCGCACTCGGCGCGGAAGCCCGGCACGGAGGTCAACGCGCGGGCGAGGACCCGCTCGTTGGGGGCCACGAAGAGGTCCACCGTCCCTGCCTCCACGTCGGCCCAGAGCGCCGCGTCGTCCGGGCGGATTCCGTAGCAGAACAGCTGACGGGCGAGCACGTACCCCTGGTCGACGGCCCAGCGGGCGCACACCGCGTGCTGACCGCGCGTGTCGACAAGGAAGGGGTCGCTGTCCAGCTCTTCGAGCGGGGTGAGGCTGGCGATCGCCGCCACCCGAACGTCGTCCATGGCCAGACCCTACTGCCGGAAGGTGACGCCCGAACATCCTCCGGAGCACGCTCCGGACATTTACCCTCGTTACGACAGACGTCTGACGAGACGGACAGCAGAAGGGCGGCATGCCGGTGGAGGTCACCTGGTGGGGTCACGCGACCTGCACGGTCGAGGACTCCGGGGTCCGCTTCCTCACCGATCCGCTGTTCGCCCGGCGGCTCGCCCATCTGCGCCGGCGGCGCGGCGCCCTGCCGCCGCCCGAGGCCGCCCTGGCCGAGGCCGTCCTCGTCTCGCACCTGCACGCCGACCACCTCCACCTCCCCTCGCTCGCCCAGCTCCCGCCGGGGACGCGGGTCCTCGTGCCGCGCGGCGCGGCCGCCGCCGTACCGGGGCTTCGCCGGCTCGACAGGAACGGGCTGCGGCTGACCGAGGTGGAGCCGGGTGACGCGGTGACGGTGGAGGGCGTGACGGTACGGGCCGTCCCGGCGCTCCACGACGGGCGGCGGATGCCGGTCGGGCCGCACCGCTCCCCCGCCCTCGGGTACGTCGTCGAGGGCGAGGCCCGGACGTACTTCGCCGGGGACACCGGCCTTTTCGACGGCATGGCGGACGCGGTGGGCCCCGTGGACGTGGCCCTGCTGCCGGTCGGCGGCTGGGGGCCGTACCTCGGGCACGGCCACCTCGACGCGGGGCGGGCGGCCCAGGCGCTCGCCGCGCTCTCGCCGGCGGCGGCGGTGCCGGTGCACTTCGGCACGTACTGGCCGATCGGGCTCGACGCGGTCCGGCCGCACGAGTTCCACGCGCCGGGCGACGAGTTCGTACGGCACGCGGCCCGGCTCGCGCCGAAGGTGGCGGTCCACCTCCTCGGCCACGGCGACCGGGTGCGGCCGGAGGTCGCGCGGTGACCCTCGGATTCACCGGGCTCGTCACGGCGGTGCGCGAGCTGCCGCCGGAGTCGACGCAGCAGGCGGTCGGCTATCCCTCGCTGTTCCTGCTCGTGGCGCTCGGCGCGCTGGTGCCGGTCGTGCCGACGGGCGCGATCGTCAGCTCGGCGGCGGTGGTCGCCTTCCACCACTCCTCGCCGTTCTCGCTGCTCTACGTCTTCCTGGTCGCGGCGTCCGCCGCGCTGCTCGGCGACACCGCGCTGTACTGGCTCGGGCAGCGCGGGGTCCGTTCCCGCAACGGCTCCCGGTGGCTCGCGGCGCTGCGCTCCCGGGTGACGCCCGACCGGCTCGTTCACGCCCAGGAGCGGCTCGACACCCACCAGGTGTCGGTGCTCGTGCTGTCCCGGCTCGTACCGGCGGGGCGGATCCCGGTGATGCTGGCGTGCCTGCTCGCCGAGATGCCGCTGCGCCGCTTCGTCCGGGGGGACGCGGCGGCGTGCCTGGCGTGGGCGGCGACGTACCAGCTGATCGGGATCCTGGGCGGCTCGCTCTTCCCCGAGCCCTGGCAGGGAGTGGTCGCGGCGGTGGGCCTGACGGTACTGATCAGCGCGGTCCCGGCACTGTGGCGGCGGATCCGGAGGACGGGCCCTGAGGTCCCGTCAGGGCACGAGCACCCGTGAGCCGCCGACCGCAAGGTCCCACAGGTCCTCGCGGGGCAGACCGGCCTTCTCCCAGGCGGCCCTGACCCGGGTGAGGGGTTCGAGGACGGGCTCGGCGGAGAGCACGAAGGTCGCCCAGTGCATGGGCGCCATCCGGCGCGCGCCGAGGTCCTGGTGGGCGCGGACCGCCTCCTCCGGGTCGGTGTGGACGTCGCTGAGCCACCAGCGGGGGTCGTACGCGCCGATCGGCAGCAGCGCCAGGTCGATGCCGGGGTAGCGGCGGCCGATCTCGGCGAACCAGTGGCCGTATCCCGTGTCCCCGGCGAAGTGGATCCGGTGCCCGGTGCGGTCGGTGAGCATCCAGCCGCCCCACAGGGAGCGGCAGGTGTCCAGGAGGGTGCGCTTGGACCAGTGGTGGGCGGGGACGAAGTCGAAGCGGACGCCGTCGAGTTCGGCGGCCTCCCACCAGTCGAGCTCGGTGACCCGGCTGAACCGGCGGCGGGTGAACCAGCGGCCGAGTCCGGCGGGGACGAAGACCGGGGTGTGCCGGGGCAGCCGCTTGAGGGTGGGGCCGTCGAGGTGGTCGAAGTGGTTGTGGCTGATGACGACGGCGTCGACGCGCGGGAGGTCCTCCCAGCGGACCCCGACGGGGGTGAGCCGGGCCGGGGTGCCGAAGATGCGGCGGGACCAGACCGGGTCGGTGAGGACGGTGAGTCCGCCGACGCGCAGGATCCAGCTGGCGTGCCCGGCCCAGGTGACGGCGAGCGTGTCGGGCCCGGCGGGCGGCAGCGGACCGGGCTCGAAGGGCAGCAGCGGGATGTCCCGGAGCCCTTCGGGGCGGGGGCGCACGGCTCCCTCGCGGGCGAACCGCGCCAGGGCCCGGACACCGGGCAGGGGCGCGGTGAGCCGGTCGGCGAAGGTCCGGGGCCAGTCGTGGCGCAGCCGGCCGAGGGGCTGGAGGACGGGGGCGGGTGCCGGGGCCTGGCCGGGGTGGTGCGGGGCCGGGGCGGGTCCGGCCGGGGCCGAGGGTGGCGCGGCCTGGCCCGGGGGCGGGGCGGGGGCCGGGGCGGGTCCGGCCGGGGCCGAGGGTGGCGCGGCCTGGCCCGGGTGCGGGGCGGGGGCCGGGTGCGCGGCCGGGTGCGGGGCCTGGGCCGGGTGCGGGGCCGGGGCCGCGGTGTCTCCGGTCCGTGCGGGCGGTGCCGTCCGTTCGGTCATCTGCGGGCTCCGTTCCGCTCGGGCTCGGCGCGACGGGGAGGGGGCGTGGCGGTCGCGGGACGTCGGCGCCCGACGGAGGCCGCCCTCTCCGACACCACCGGAACCCTCGTCGCCGTCACCGCAGTTCCTCCAGGGCCCCTCCGAAGTCCTCCAACGCGCGGGCCACATGGGGCAGTTCCACCGGATCGGCCGCCCCGAGGGCCTCGGCCCGCTCCTCCTCGCCGGTGCCCAGGAACATGCCGGTGCCGAACCGGACGCGCAGCGCGCCGAGTTCGTCGCCGAAGCGGTGGCCGCCGGTCACCGGGGCGCCGAGCCGCGCGGTGAGGTGGCTCTCCAGCTCCAGGGAGTCGGTGACGCCCCGGGCGGCGAGCCCGGCGCGCAGCGGCCCGAGGTCGGCGTAGAGGTGGCGGCCGGCCTGCGGGGGCCGGGCCAGGGCTCCGGCGGCGAGGACGGCGCGGTGCGCGGCGCCGGCGAGCCGCCCGTGGGTGGTGGCGGCGCGCCGGGCCCGTGCGGTGACGTCCCCGGGTTCGTCGAGGGCGTGCGCCATGGCGGGGGCCACGGGCCCGGGGACGAGGGCGCCGAGGGCGGTGAGCACGTCGAGGACGCGGGCCCTGGGGTCGGTCCAGCGGTCGGCGCGGGACGGGTCGGTGGGCGGGAAGCGGGCGACGGCGCAGGGCCAGGCGGCGGGGGTGAGGGCGCCGCCGAGGTCGACGAGGACGGTGACGTCGGCGGGGCACATCTCGGCGGGGCTGAGCAGCACCGTGCCGCCCGGGTCGTGGAGGGTGTCGCGCCAGGTCTCGTCGCTGACGACGTGGAGGCCCTCGGCGACGGCGGCCTCGCAGGCCTCGCGGACGAGTTCGGGCGGGGCGACGGTGGCGGTGGGGTCGTCGGCGACGGAGAGCAGCAGGACCCGGGGGTCGCCACCCTCGGCCCGGATCCGCCGGACGGTCTCCAGGAGGGCGTACGGGTCGGGGACGCCGCCGGCCTCGGCGGACGTGGGCACGTGGTACGCCGGGCGGCCGAGGAGCCGGGCCTGCGGGGTCCACCAGGCGGGGCAGGGGCGGGGCAGCAGGAGATCGCCGCCGTGGGCGGCGATCAGGGCCAGGAGGAGGGCGGGGGCGCCGGGGGCGGCCACCACGTCCTCGGGGTGGGTCCGCAGGCCGCGGCGCCACCAGTAGCCGGCGGCGGCCTCGCGCAGGACGGGCCCGCCGCCGGGCGGCTCGGGGGCGGTGCGCCCGGCAGCGGCGGCGAGGAGCCCGGCGAGTCCGGGCAGCACGGGGAGGCCGGTGTCGAGGCCCGTGTCGGGTGCGGGAGGCCCGTAGCGCACGGGGCCGCGGCCTTCCGGAGCCGTGTGCCGCGGTCCGTCGCGCACCGGGCCGCGGCCTTCCGGAGCCGTCTGCGGCATCTCCCGTACCTCCTGAGCACGGGGGCGCCGGGCGGGCACCCCCGTGCCCTTTATACGAAGGTTCGGCGGTTTTCGCCCCTTCAGACGACGGTGACCGGGTGACGCACGACGGCGTTGAAGAGGTACCCCTGGGTGTTGTGCACGGCCTGGTCGGGCTGCGTGTTCCCGGCGGCGTCGGTGGTACGGGAGAGCAGCGTGACCTGTCCGGCGGCGTGCGGGCGCCATGGCACGCTCCAGCGGACCCAGCCGTCGCGGCGCGGGGTGTCGTGGAGCCGGGCGTGGCGCCAGTGGGCGCCGCCGTCGGTGGAGACCTCCACGGTCCGCACGGGGGCGAGGGCGGACCAGGCGCGGCCGGTGAGCGTGTGCGGGCTGTCGGCTTCGAGGGTGGCGCCGAAGGGCAGCTGGTAGGCGGACTTGAGGGTCTGGCGGCTGACCGGGGCGCTCCCGCCGGCGGGATAGGCGTCACCGAAGAGGCGGTACCACTCGGTGGACCAGGGCGAGCTGAGCGGCCTGGTGGAGACCTCGATGTCGCCGAGCCACTTGATGGAGGCGATGCCGACCCAGGAGGGCACGACGAGCCGGACCGGGTGGCCGTGGTCGTACGGGAGCGGCTCTCCGTTCATCTCGTACGCGAGGATCACGTCGTCGAGCGCCTTGGCGACCGGCAGCGGGCGGCGGACCCGGCCGTAGTCGACGCCGCCGGAGACGTACGGGTCGTCCAGGCCGCGCGGCTGGAGGTCGACGGCGTCGTGGGCGATCCCGGCGAGCCGGAGCACGTCGGCGAGGCGGACGCCGCGCCAGCGGGCCGCTCCGACGGCACCGAGGGTCCAGGGGGTGCCGGTGACCGGCCGGCCCTGCTGGGTGGCGTAGAGGCTGCGGCCGTTTCCGGCGCACTCCATCAGGGCCGTCCGGGTGACGGAGGGCAGGTCGCGCAGCTGCCCGTAGGTGAAGTGGACGGGGCTGCGGCCGTGGAGTCCGTCGCCCCAGAGCGTCAGCCGCCAGTCGGCGGCGTCGACGACGGGGGTGGAGGTGTGGTTGCGGACGAAGAAGCGCTCGGCGGGGGTGAGGAGGCCGGTGTCCGCGAAGGTCTCGTAGCGGGCCTCGGCGTTCGTCCCGCGGACCGTGAAGTACTCCGGCGGGAGGGCTTTGACGATGCCGGGCGCGGCATCCGCCACGACGTCCATGGGACCAGCGTACGCGGGAGCGACGGCGGCGAGCCCGCCGAGCGCGGAGACCGCGGGGCCCGCCGCGAGCAGCTTGAGCAGGGAGCGACGGGCGGGCGCGGGCGAGTACGGCACGGGACTCCTCGGCAGGCGGGAAGGCGGTCGACGGGCTCACCCTAGGGCGGCGGGGGCGCTCCGGAGCGTCTGTTCACGGTGCTGTCATACGAGGGTTCGTCAGGTCGGCGGAGTCCGCCGATATCCAGGGGTGTCCGGGGTGCCGCCGGGGCCAGAATGCGGCATGTCGATACGTGAAGCGCTTCCCGAGGACGCCGCGGCCCTAGCCGTCGCGCACGTCCTGTCCTGGCGGGCCGCCTACCGCGGCCTGGTCCCCGACCCGTACCTCGACGCTCTCGACACGGAGGAGCGCGCCTCGGTGTGGCGCGACCGTCTCGCGGCCCCGGGCCGGCCCACGGTCCTCGTGGCGACGGGGGACGACGGGCGGGTGGTCGCGTTCTCCTGTTTCCGGCCCTGCCCGGACGGCACGGCCGAGCTGGCGGCACTGTACGTCCTGCCGGAGGTCTGGGGCGCGGGCGTCGGGCGGGCGCTGATGTCGGCGACGACCGAGGCGCTCGTCGCGGCCGGGTTCCGGGCGGCGTCCCTGTGGGTGTTCGCGGGGAACGCGCGGGGGCGGAGGTTCTACGAGGCGGCCGGGTGGCGGCCGGACGGGACGGCGGTGTGGGAGGGGACGGGCGGCCGGGTTCTGGAGGAACTCCGGTACCGGCGCGATCTGTTGACCTGACCGATGTCCACATCTCAAGACGCTGGTCTCATCATGCGACATACCTGCGTACGGTGGAGGCACGCACCCACACCGAGGGAGTCGCTTCGATGACGCACGCCTCCGCCGTCTACACCCACGGCCACCACGAGTCGGTCCTGCGCTCGCACAGCTGGCGGACCGCCGCCAACTCCGCGGCCTACCTGCTGCCCGAACTGCGCAAGGGCCTGGACGTCCTGGACGTGGGCTGCGGGCCCGGCACCATCACCGCCGACCTGGCCGCGCTGGTCGCTCCGGGCCGGGTGACCGCGGTCGACGCGGCCGAGGACGTCCTGACGAAGGCCCGCGCGGTCGCCGCCGAACGCGGCCTGGACAACGTCGAGTTCGCCGTCGCCGACGTCCACGCCCTGGACTTCCCCGACGACTCCTTCGACGTCGTGCACGCCCACCAGATGCTGCAGCACGTCGGCGACCCGGTCCGGGCGCTGCGCGAGATGCGCCGGGTGTGCCGGCCCGGCGGTGTCGTCGCGGCACGCGACAGCGACTACGGGGCCTTCACCTGGTACCCCGAACGGCCCGCTCTGGACGGGTGGCTGGACCTCTACCACCGGGTCGCGCGCGCCAACGGCGGCGAACCGGACGCGGGACGGCGGCTGTTCTCCTGGGCCCGGCAGGCCGGCTTCACCGAGATCACGACGACGGCCGCCACCTGGTGCTTCGCCACCCCGGAGGAGCGCGACTGGTGGAGCGGCCTGTGGGCGGACCGTACGACCGCCTCCGGCTACGCCGGACTGGCCGTGGACGGCGGCCACGCGACCGCCGCCGAACTGGCGGCGACCGCGGAGGCCTGGCGGGAGTGGGGCGCGCAGGAGGACGCCTGGTTCATGGTCCCGCACGGCGAGATCCTGTGCCGGGTGTCCTGACCGCCCCCGCTCCCCGCATCATTATCAGTGCGGGCGCATCCTGAACTCGTAGGCGTCCGGCAGGGGTTCGTCGGTGAGCTCCGCCCAGAGCTCGCCGAGGACCTCCGCGCCCTCGCGCAGGTCCGCGACCTCGAAGCCCTCGTCGAAGACGGCGCGGGCCTCGCCCGCCCGGCCCTCGGCGAGCAGGATCCGGATCTCCAGGAGGCGGAAGGCGCCCCTCCCCCGGACCTCGCCGGGCAGCCGCGCCCACAGCTCCCGGGCGGGGCCCGGCCGGCCCGTGGCGAGCAGGGCTTCCACGGCCTCGCGTCCGAGCGCGGCGGTCACCGGCTCTCCCCCGTCGTGGTCCTCGTGGTCGGTCAGGGCCTCCGCGAACCGCTCGGCGGCCCGCCGCGGGTGCCCGTCCTCCCGGTCGGCGACGGCCAGGCAGTACAGCAGGGGCCAGCGCACCTCGGCCCGGTGGAGTCCGCGCTCCCAGCTCCGTACCGCCTGGGCGCGGTCTCCGGCGTGCCACTGGGCGATGCCGAGGTGGTACTCGGTGGAGGGGTCGGCGGGGGCGGTCTCCAGCATGTCCCGCCAGGGGGCGGCGACCAGCGGCGCGCCGGGTCCCGCGCCCTTCGCCGGGGGCGGCAGGACACCGGTGCGCAGGAGCTCCCGCCAGGGTTCCTGGTCGGGGCCGAGCGTCGACTCGGGGAAGGGCGTACCGGGCAACGCGTGTCCCCCGCGCAGGACTTCGAGCGCTCCCCAGCCGGAGCCGGCCGCGAGGAGGGTCTCCGGTTCGGTGTCCGCGGCGCCCTCCCGCCAGGCGGTGTACGCCGCGTCGACCGCGGCGCGCGGCAGTGCCGCCTCCAGGCGGTGCTCGACGTCCGCGCGGGCCGCCGCCCAGTCGTCGCCGAGCGCCGCGGCGGGGTCGGCGGCGAGCGGCCCGTACGCCTCCAGCCAGCTGAACTCCCCTCCGGCCGCGAGCTCCAGGTGCTCCAGCTGGGTGCGGGCCAGTCCGGCCTGGATCTCGGCGTAGCCGGGGGTGCCGGGTTCGGTCAGCCACTCCTGCCAGCGGCGGCCGCCGCGCTCGGTGCCCCACAGGAAGAGCTTGCGGCCGCGCAGCGCGTCGGTGGAGGTCTGGACGAGTCCGTGGCCGTCGGCGTCGAGCGCGGCGATCCAGCGGCGCTGCCCGTCCGGCAGGTCGTAGAAGTAGTCCGCGGCGTGGGCGCCGTTCAGCGGGTACGAGCGGTCGGTGCCGTCCTCGGTGACGGGCACGGGGAGGCGGTTCAGGCCGCGGTCGTAGCCGTGGTGCCAGGCCGCGTCGGCGGGCGCGAGGACCCTGCGCTCCTCGGGGACGGCGGTGTTGGACCACCAGTAGGTGGGGGCGGTCCGCTCGTGGGGGTTGCGGACGCGGACGCCGACGTACAGGAAGTCGGAGCCCTCCGGCAGCCACAGGTCCACCTGGAAGGGCAGGTCGCGCAGGCGCTCCCACTCCCAGAGGCGGAGCATCGGGCCGCCGTCGGGGGCGCGGACGGTCGCCGCGTGGAGGGGCGAGCAGGAGAGGGTGGTGTGGCCGGTGGCCCCGATGTTCCACTCGATGCCGCCGGAGAACCAGGCGCCGTTGAGGGCGAAGGCGGCGGGCTGGAGGACCGGGTTGCGGTAGAGGAGTTCGCGTCCGGTGGGCTTGTGGTGCAGGGAGTGGACGCGGCCGCCGAGGCCGGGCAGGACGGTCACCCGGAGCCGGTCGTTCTCGATCACGATCGTGTCGAGGTCCGCGGGGGTGCGGTCGCGGCCGTAGCCGTCGCGCACGGGGGCGGGGAGCAGGCTGCGCAGGGGCGCCCGTCCGAGGCCCCGGGCCATGTCGCGCGGGAGCGCCGCGAGGGTCCGCGCGTCGACCGCGTGGGCCCCGGCGCCGGCGGGGGCCCGCAGTGCGGGGAGAGGGTTGTCCGGGCCCAACGGGGCTGCGGGCAGCGTCAGTACGGCACGTCGTACGGTCGTCATCGATCCATGGAACACGCCGGAGCCGGTCCTGACCAGGGGCTCTCCACGTCAGGCTTCGGCAAAGGACCCGCGGGCGGCGGCCCGGATATTCCCGGCGGGGACGCTGCGCGTCGCCGTAGTGTGCAAGGTCGGACCGCCGCCGTGGCGGTCGGCGGGCAGGGCACAGGGAGTACGAGGAATGGGTACGCAGCACACCTACCGGGTGATCGTGCGCGGGACGTTCGACGGTCTGTCGGAGGAGAGCCGGTCGCGGCTGCTGGCCGAGGTGGACGACCACGGGATGGCGGCGATGGAGTTCACGGAGGAGGGCTCGCTGGCCTACGACCGGACGCTGAAGGCCTTCTCGTACCGCCTCGTCGTCGTCTCGGACGCCGAGGACGGCGAGGAGATGGCGGGCGCGATCGCCGAGGACCGGGTGGAGACGGCGCTCGGGGAGCTGGGGCACGGGTACAAGGCGCTGCGCTCGACGGTGACGGACCTCGACATGATGAAGATCAACCGCAAGCGCTAGTCCGAGGCCGTGATCGCCCAGCGTTCGTGGTCCCGCCAGGCCCCGTCGATGTGCAGCATCGCGGGCGAGAAGCCCTCCAGGCGGAAGCCGAGGCGGCGGACGAGGGCGCGGGAGGCGGTGTTCCCGGGCTGGATGTTCGCCTCCAGGCGGTGCAGCTCCAGGGGCCCGAAGGCGTGGTCGAGGACCAGCCCGAGGGCCTCGGTGAGCAGTCCGCGTCCGGCGGCGTGCGCGAAGGCGCCGTAGCCGAGGGCGCCGCTGCGGAAGGCGCCGCGGACGATGTTGTTGATGTTGACGAAGCCGGCGAGCGCGCCGCCGTCGGCGCGCTCGCACACCAGGAAGCCCGCGCGCTCCGGATTGCCGATCAGCGCGGCCGCGTACGCCTCGTACGCCTCGGTCGTGCACGGCGGGAAGAGCCAGGGCCGGTGGAGCTCCCGGCTCTCGCGGGCGCGGGCGGTGAACTCCTCGGCGTCGTCCGGGGAGAAGGGGCGCAGGCCCACGCGGGGCCCGGCGGCGAGGTACGTACCGTGATCGTCGGACATGGGGCCAGGCTAGGCGGTGCGCGGGCCCGTGCGGGCCGGGCACGGGCCCGTACGGCGACAGAGCGTCCTTCGTGCACCGTACGGGCGCGGGACGGGCTCGTACGAGCGCGGGCACGGCCACTTCTACGGCCCCCGCCACGGCCCCGCGCCGCAGCGGCGCTGCAGCGCTCAGCGGGACGGGCGCGGCACGGGCTCGTACGGCCACGGCCACGACCCCGCACCGTCCCGCACCCGCGCGGCAGCGCTCAGCGGCGGGCGTCGCGGACGCGGGGCGGGCAGGTCTCTCCCTTCCGTACGACTCCGATCATGACCGTGGTGCGCCGGTCGAGGGCCGTGCCCGGCGCCGGGTACTGGGTGCAGACCTCCCAGCGCGGCGGCCAGAGCACCCGCCGGTCGCGGCCGCTCACGTCGTGGACATCGAGCCGGGTCCGGCGGTCCAGGTGGGTGAAGACCCGCCACAGGCCCCGGCCGAGGAAATCCGGCATCGGCCGTGTGCCCGCCTCGTCGCCGGGTGCGGCGGCGTCCTCCGCCGAGGAGGCGGCGACGGCCGCGAGCGCCAGGAGCGCGCCGACGCCGACGGCGGTGGCCCGCCTCACTTCCGCCTCCGGGCGGCGACGTAGTAGCCGCAGGCGGCGCCGAGGACGGCGGTCACGAGCAGCGCCACGTACAGCGGCATCGTGACCTCGGGGATCAGCAGGCGGATCCTGACCTCACGGGTGTTCTCGAAGATGAAGACCAGGGTGAGGACGGCGACCGCGAGCATCGCGATCCGCCCCGGGGTGAAGGCTCCGGCCAGCCGGGACGTGCCCCCGCCCGATGTCCGTGGCGTCTCCTTGGGACTCATGCCCGGCCCCTCTCCTGCATCGTGTGCCGTCGGTCGTACCCGGCCACAGCCGTGGGACCAGAATGGGACGCGCGGGGCCTCCCCGTGACGGCGAGCAGGGCCATACGGGTGACTTGTCAGACAACGTGGGCCGACTACCGTGGTGCGAGGACCGGCGAAGAACCGGCCGGGGACGAGACGAGGAGGGGCCGTGGCGGTCAGCGGACAGCGGCGGCGACCGGTCGTGGCGCTCTACGAGCGGATCGCGGACGCCGTCCACGACGGCACCTACCCGCCGGGCTCCACGCTCCCCTCCGAGCCGAAGCTCGCCGCCGAGCTGGGCGTCAGCCGGCCGGCCCTGCGGGAGGCGCTGCTGCTGCTCCAGGAGGACGGAGTCCTCACGGTACGGCGCGGGGTGGGCCGTACGGTCAACGACCGCCCGCCCCGGCGCGGCTTCGAGCACGTCCAGCCGCTGGAGGAGCTGATCGGCGCGGGCGCGCCGCTGCGGGTGCGGGCGCTGCTCAGGACCGTCGAGGAGCCGACCGACTTCACCACCCAGCACCTCCTCGCGCCGGCCCGGGCCGAGCTGCGGTTCTGGGAGTCGCTGCTCACCGGGGAGGGCACGACGGCGGCCCTGAGCCACGAGTGGGCGGCGCCCGACGGGCTGCTCGACCGGGTGCACCCGGAGTTCGCGCGGGCCCTGCGGGCGGCGGAGACGGGCGCGGGGGCCGCGGTCTCGATGCTCGCGGTCCTGGTCGGGGCCTCGCGGGAGACGGCGCTGAACGCGCACAGCGGCATCACGGCGACGCTGCTCGGACGGCGGCGCGGCGAGCAGCTGGACCGCCCGGCGGACACGCCCGCGGTCCTGATCACCCAGGTCGTCCGGGTCGGCGAGACCCCGGTCCTGGCGGCCAAGCACATGCTCCCGACGGGCACGGTCCCGCTGCCGGTGCTGCAGTCGCACTGAGGGGCGGGCGCAGTCGCGCCGGGCACGGGAAGCGGGGCCCCGTGAGCCCGGCCCGGGACTACGGCCGCCGAGCAGTCGCGGCGACGCCCCGGGAGCCCGGCTCGGGACCACGGCCGCCGGGCAGTCGCGGCGAGCGCCCGGGGGAGACTTCCCCGCCAAGCCCCGGGCCGCGAGCCGCCCGGAAACCCGGACCGCGAACACGCACCGCCCGGCAGTCGCCCAAGGCACCGTGCGGAGACACCCGGGCCCGGCCCGCCGCCGGTGGGCCTTCCCGCGCCCCGCGCGGTCAAGGCCCCCCGACCCCCACCCCTGGGCCCGGCCCCCTGTCGCGGCCGTCACAGCACCCGCCTCGCCCGTGGCGTACACTTCCCCGCCATGCACTTGTCTGACAACCCTGCCACGCCCGCCGCCGCCACCGTCTCCGAGTGGATCCGCCGGGCCCCCAAGGCCGTCCTCCACGACCACCTCGACGGCGGGCTGCGCCCCGCGACCATCGTCGAGCTGGCGCAGGAGTGCGGCTACACCGCGCTGCCGACCGAGGACCCGGCCGAGCTCGCGGTCTGGTTCCGGGACGCCGCCGACTCCGGTTCGCTGGAGCGCTACCTGGAGACCTTCGCCCACACCTGCGCGGTCATGCAGACCCGCGAGGCGCTCGCGCGCATCGCGGCCGAGTGCGCCGAGGACCTCGCCGCGGACGGCGTCGTGTACGCCGAGATCCGTTACGCCCCCGAGCAGCACCTGGAGGGCGGTCTCACCCTCGACGAGGTCGTCGAGGCGGTGAACGACGGCTTCCGCGAGGGCGAGCGCCGCGCGGGCGGCCGGATCACCGTCCGCACGCTGCTCACCGGCATGCGCCACACCGACCGCTCCCTGGAGATCGCGGAGCTCACGGTCGCGCACCGGGACAACGGTGTGGCGGGCTTCGACATAGCCGGCGGCGAGATCGGCAACCCGCCGGCCCGCCACCTCCCCGCCTTCCAGCACCTGAAGCGGGAGAACTGCCACTACACGATCCACGCCGGCGAGGCCGTCGGCGCGGAGTCGATCCACGAGGCCGTGCAGGTCTGCGGCACCGAGCGGATCGGCCACGGCGTGCGGATCACGGACGACATCGCCGAGGACGGGACGCTGGGCCGGCTCGCCTCGTACGTCCGGGACAACCGCATCGCCCTGGAGGTCTGCCCGACCTCCAACCTCCAGACGGGCGCCGCGAAGGACTACGCCTCGCACCCGATCGACGAGCTGCGCCGCCTCGGCTTCCGCATCACGCTGAACACCGACAACCGGCTGGTCTCCGGCACCACCATGAGCGAGGAGTTCCAGCACATGGCGGACGCGTTCGGGTACGGCCCCGAGGTCTTCGAGGAGTTCACGGTCGCCGCCCTGGAGGCCGCCTTCCTGCCGCTGCCGGAGCGACAGCGGCTGATCGGCGAGGTCGTCCGCCCGGGGTACGCGGCGCTCTGACCGATCCTGCCCTCCTGGCGGGGAGCCCGATCGTCCCGGCGAGCGAGGATTCCGAATGGCTCGCCGGGATCAGCCGGTTGCTGTACGTGCGGGAGCCGCGGACGACGTCCGCACGGTTGTCGACGAGCTCGCCGTCGCCGGAGAGGTACAGCTTCTGGCTGAGCGCCGGTACCAGGCGAGGACGCGCTGCCCGACGTAACTCCCCTCGGGATCGGTGAGGTCGAGTTCGCCCGGCTTCCGTCCGCACCCACCGCCGGGTCCCGCGGATCACCGCCCGGCCCTCGATGGGAGAATGGCGGCATGACAGGCGCTGAGGAATTCAGACCCGAATCGGAGCGGGTGACGCGCACGCTGCGCGATCAGATCATCGACGGGACCCGGGCCCCCGGCAGCAGGCTGGTGGAGCGCGAGATCGCGGCCGAGCTCGACGTGAGCCGGCTGCCCGTCCGCGACGCCCTGCGGGACCTGGTCGCGGAGGGCCTGGTCACGCCGCGCCCGCGCACCTGGGCGGTGGTCCGCGAGTTCACGGCGTCCGACATCGCGGACCTCGGCGAGGTGCGGTCCGCCCTGGAGATCCTCGGCTTCCGGCTCGCCGCGCAGCGCCGCACCCGGGCGGGGCTCGCCAAGCTCCGCGCCGACCTCGACGCCGAGCTGGCGGCGGCCGCCGGTGGCGACGGCCAGGCCGCCCGCCGGGCGGCCGCCGACTTCCACGAGACCGTCACGGAACTGGCCGACAACACCCTGCTCAACGAGCTCAACGCGACGCTGCGCAGCCGGATGCGCTGGCTGCTCGCGCAGCACGACGACCTCTCCGTCGTCGCCGAGGAGCACGCGGAGCTCTACCGGGCGATCGAGGCGCGGGACGTGGAGCGCGTCGAGGAGATGGCCCTGCGCCACCTGGAGACGAGCCGCGAAGAGGTCGCCGCGCACCAGCGCAGGACGGCCGCGGAGTAGGGACCCGGCGCCGCGGCTCATGATCAAACGGTATACCGAATGAGCGCCCCGCCCGCGCTGTCGGCCGTCACTCCCCCACGTACACCACACCGCCGGGCACGTCGGCGCGGATCTCCGTGCCGACGCGGCGCTCCATCAGGTCGTCGAGGCGCTCCAGGGGGCCGATGAGGGTGCGGCCGCCGGCCCGGGCGACGCGGATGGCGGCGTCGACCTTGGGCTTCATCGAGCCCTCGGCGAAGGCGAGCTCGGCCAGACCCTCCGGGGAGGCGGTGAGGATGTCCCGCTGCTCGGGGGTGCCCCAGTTCTGGCTCACGAAGTCGCCGTCCGTGAGCATGATCAGCATGTCCGCCTTCAGGTCGGCGGCGAGCGCCGCGCTCGCCGCGTCCTTGTCGACGACGGCCTGCATGCCGATCTGGCGGCCCTTGGAGTCGGTGCGCACCGGCACACCGCCGCCGCCCACGCAGACCACCAGGGTGCCGTTGTCCAGGAGCGTGCTGACCAGCGGCGCCTGCATGATGCGCAGCGGCTCGGGCGACGGGACGACCCGGCGGAACGCGCCGCCGTCACGGGCGATCGTCCAGCGGTACTCGGCCGCGGCCTCGGCGGCGTCCTGCGCCGAGTAGGTGGGGCCGATCAGCTTGGTGGGGCGCTCGAAGGCCGGGTCGGCCTCGTCGACCTCGGTCGTGGTGAGGACGGCCGCAACCTCGCGCTCGCCGGCCAGGGCGTTGGAGAGCTCCTGCTGGATGACGTAGCCGATCATGCCCTGGGTCTCCGCGCCGAGGATGTCCAGCGGGTAGGCCGCGACGTCCTGGTAGGCGAGGTTCTGGAGGGCGAGGAGGCCGACCTGGGGGCCGTTGCCGTGGGTGATGACGACCTCGTGCTCGCGCGCCAGACCGGCCAGGGCCTGGCAGGCGCCCCGGACGTTGGCGCGCAGGCGGTCGGCCGTCATCGGCTCCCCGCGGCGGGCGAGTGCGTTTCCTCCGAGAGCGACGACGATGCGCATGCGATTTCCCTTGCGGTGCTTGTGTTCGCTTATGAGACCCAGAATGGTATACCAATATTGGATGACCGGAAGGGGGCCGGAGCGGTCACCGACGTACGGCGACGAGGAGAGCACGGTGAGGTGCCACAGCCATGCCGGCGACGCCCGGACGCCCGGCGATGCCCGGCCACGGTCCGCCGACGCCCGGACACTCGGCGACCCCCGGTCGCGGCCCGGCGACGCCCTGCCGCCCGGCGTCGCCAGGGCGCCCGAGCATCTCCGTACCCGATCCGGCGACGCCCTGCTGCTCGACCGCCTGCGGGGGCTTTCCGGCGCCGGTTCCGTCCACTCGGTCTTCGCCCGGGTGGTCAACCTGCTGACCCCGGACGGCATGCTCATCGCCCTCGCCGCACGCGACGGCGGTGACGCGCCCCGGACCCTGGTCACCGGCCTCGCCGCCTGGGCGGGGCAGGGCGTCGAGGCCGGCCGGAGCGTCGCCTTCGGGCACGGGAGCGTCACCCTCGACCGTCCGCACCCCCGCCCCCCGCTCCGCGTCAGCACCGCGGGAGCCCGCCCGTGGCACCCCGTCATACCCTCCCTCACCGTCCTCCCGCCCGGCGAACTCGCGGCCGCCGCCACCCTCCTCGACCGGCTCTGCCACGCGTACGGACCACCCGGCGGCATGCTCGGCGCGGCCCCCGGCGCCGGGCCGATGGAGGCCGCCGTCGCCCGCGCCCTCGACGACGGGCGTACGACGCTCGTCGCGGGCGTACGGGCCGACGACGCCGACCTGACACGGCGCGGCGTCCTCGCCCTGCTCGGCCTGGGCCCCGGACTGACCCCCGCCGGCGACGACTTCCTCACCGGACTCGCCCTGCTCGCCGCCCTGCCGGGCAGTCGGCTCGCCGGCTTCCCGCCCGTCCTGCGGGACGTCCTGGCCGGGCACGGCCGCCGCACCACGGACCTCGGTCTCGCCACGGTGCGCGAGGCGGCCGACGGCCGGGCCAGGGCCGAACTCCTCGACCTCCTGCGTCTGCTGGCGGAACGCCGCCCGGCGCGGGACCTGAACGTTCCCGTCCGGAAGGTGCTGGCGATCGGCCACACCTCGGGCGGCGACACCCTGTCCGGCCTCGTGGCCGGGCTCCGTCTGGAAGAAGAACTGCGAGGTCCGCTGTGAGCATCACAGCAGTCGTACGGAAGAACACCTATTTCGACTCCGTGTCCCTCATGTCCGTCTCGACCAAGGCCAACGGCCTGGACGGGGTGGACCAGGCGTTCACCGCCATGGGCACCGAGATGAACAAGGGGGTGCTGGAGAACCTCGGCCTGCTCACCGACGAGCTGCGGGCCGCCGAGAGCGGCGACCTCATGATCGTCCTGGTGGCGGAGGACGGCGCCGACACCGGGGCGCTCCTCGCGGAGATCGAGGACCTCCTCACCCGCAAGGCTCCCGCCTCCGCCGACGGCGGCGAGGTCACCTACCGGACCATCGCCTCCGCCGCCGCGGGCATCGACGGCGCCAACCTCGCGGTCATCGCCGTCAACGGCGCCTACGCCGCCCGGGAGGCCCGCAAGGCCCTCGAAAGCGGCCTGCACGTGATGATGTTCAGCGACAACGTCACCGTCGAGGACGAGATCGCGCTCAAGAACCTCGCCCACGACAAGGGCCTGTTCATGATGGGCCCGGACTGCGGCACCGCGATCGTCAACAACATCGCGCTCTGCTTCGGCAACAAGGTCCGCCCGGGCTCGATCGGCATCGTCGCCGCCTCCGGCACCGGCTCGCAGGAGGTCTCCGTCCGCGTCCACGCCCTGGGCGGCGGCATCTCGCAGCTCATCGGCACCGGCGGCCGGGACCTCTCCGAGCAGGTCGGCGGCATCATGATGGTCGACGGCATCCGCGCGCTCGCCGCCGACCCGGCCACCGACGTCATCGTCCTCGTCTCCAAGCCGCCGGCCGCCTCCGTCGAGAAGAAGGTCCTCGCCGAGGTCGCCGCCGCGGGCAAGCCGGTCGTCGTCTGGTTCATCGACGGCTCCGAGGAGGCGGTCACCGCCGCGGGCGGCCACTTCGCCGCCGGCAGCCTCCAGGCCGCCCGCAAGGCCGTCGAGCTCGCCGGCGTCGAAGGCTCCTCCGTCGAGGAGTTCGACGCCGAGGCCGCCGCCGAGGCGGTCGTCTCCCGCCTCGCCGAGGGCCAGACGTACGTGCGCGGCCTGTTCTGCGGCGGCACCCTCTGCGACGAGACCATGTACGCCGTGCGCGACGCCGGGCTCGACGTCTGGTCCAACATCCAGAAGAACGCCGACTTCCGCCTCCCGGCCGGCTCCGCCTCGCGCGGCCACACCTTCCTCGACTTCGGCGACGACGACTTCACCAACGGCCGTCCGCACCCGATGATCGACCCGGCCCTGCGCATCGAACGCATCGTCGAGGAGGCCAAGGACCCCGAGGTCGCCGCGATCGTCATGGACTTCGTCCTCGGCTTCGGCTCCCACGAGGACCCGGTCGGCACCACCCTCCCCGCCATCGAGGAGGCCCTGCGCCTCGCGAAGGACGCCGGCCGTCACCTGGAGATCGTCGCGTACGTCCTCGGCACCGACCTGGACACCCCCTCCGTCGCCGCCCAGAGCGCCGCCCTGCGCGCGGCCGGCGTCACCGTCACCCTCAGCTCCACCGAGACGGGCCGGTTCGCCCGTGAGATCGCGAAGAAGGCACAGGCATGAGCACCGAGATCACCGAACCCACCCCGGCCGCCCGGCTGTTCGCCTCCGACCTGAGCGTCGTCAACGTCGGCCTCGCCATGTTCGACGCCGACATCAAGGCCCAGGACGCCAAGGTCTCCACCCTGGACTGGACCCCGCCCGGCGGCGGCAACGCGGAGGCGGCCCGCGCCCTCGACGCGCTGGAGCGCCCCGAGCTCGCCGCGCGGATCGAGGCCGCCAACGCCGAGGCCGTCGAGCGCATCATGGCCGCCCGCCCGATGCTGATCGGCTTCGGCCGCGCCCTCGACGTCGTCCCCGGCATGACCCCCACCACGATCCTCCACTCGGGCCCGCCCATCGCCTGGGAGGACATGAACGGCCCGATGAAGGGCGCCGTCACCGGCGCGATCGTCTTCGAGGGCCTGGCGAAGGACCTCGACGAGGCCGCCGAGGCCGCCGCCTCCGGACGGATCACCTTCAAGCCGTGTCACGAGGCGGACTCGGTCGGCTCGATGGCCGGCGTCACCTCCGCCTCGATGTACGTGCACATCGTGAAGAACGAGACGCACGGCAACACCGCGTACACCAACCTGTCCGAGCAGATGGCGAAGATCCTGCGGATGGGCGCCAACGACCAGAGCGTCATCGACCGCCTGGTCTGGATGCGGGACGTCTTCGGCCCGATGCTCAAGGAGGCCGTGGAGTTCACCGGTCCCGTCGACCTCCGCCTGCTGCTGTCCCAGGCGCTCCACATGGGCGACGAGTGCCACAACCGCAACGGCGCCGGCACCCTGCTGCTCTTCCAGGCGCTCGCGCCGGGTCTGCTGCGGTCCTCCTTCACGACCGAGCAGAAGAAGGAGGTCTTCGACTTCGTCGCCTCCTCCGACTACTTCTCGGGACCGACGTGGATGGCGATGGCCAAGGCCGCGCTCGACGCCGCCAACGGCGTGGCGGACTCCACGATCGTCACCACGATGGCCCGCAACGGCGTCGAGTTCGGCATCCGCGTCGCCGGCCTGCCCGGCCAGTGGTTCACCGGTCCCGCGCAGAAGGTGATCGGCCCCATGTTCGCCGGTTACAAGCCGGAGGACTCCGGCCTCGACATCGGCGACAGCGCGATCACCGAGACGTACGGCTTCGGCGGCTTCGCGATGTCGGCGGCGCCCGCCATCGTCGCGCTGGTCGGCGGCACCGTGGCCGAGGCCATGGGCTACACCCGCGACATGGGCGAGATCACCACGGCGCAGAACCCCAACGTCACGATCCCGGCCCTCGACTTCCAGGGCCTGCCCACCGGCATCGACGTCCGCAAGGTCCTCGACACCGGGATCCTGCCGATCATCAACACGGCCATCGCCCACAAGGACGCCGGCATCGGAATGATCGGCGCCGGCATCACCCACCCGCCCGCCGAGGTCTTCACCAAGGCTGCCACCGCCCTCGCCGACGCGTTCGGCGGCTCCTCCTCCTGACGCGCGAGAGCGCCCGCCCGGAAGCCCACTCACGATGAAAACTCACCGCTCCGCCGCGGAAGCGGACACGTCCGCGGACCGGGAACTCGACGACGAGTTCGAGCACAGCCCGGTACCGGCCGAACGCCGGAAGTCGCTCCTGACGGTCTCGGCCGTCTGGTTCGGATTCCCGATGATCCTGACCAACGCCATCCCCGGCGGCGTGGTCGTCGCCATGCTGGGCTTCTGGCGTGGGCTCGCGGCCATCCTCGTGGCCAACCTCGTCATGCTCCTGTACGTGGGGATCCTCAGCCACCGGGCCGGAACCACCGGCGAGAGCTTCTCGCTACAGGCCACACGCACCTTCGGACGCGGCGGCTACGTCATCGCCTCCGCGTTCCTGGCCACGATCGTGGTCGGCTGGTTCGCGTTCAACACCGGTGCCACCGGTGCGACGCTGCACGCGTCGTTCGGCTGGCACGAGCAGCTCGTCACCGTGCTCGCGGGTCTGGGCTTCATAGGCCTGACCTACCTGGGCATCAAGGCGCTGTCGTGGCTCGGCGCGGTCGCCGCGCCGCTGTTCGTCATCGCCGGTGTCATCGCCCTGGTCATCGTGGCCCGTGACCACGATCTGGGTGCCGTGTTCTCGTACGAGGGCGTCGGCGGCGCGTCCGCGCTCACCTTCGGTGCCGCCGTCTCCACGATCATGGCGACGTTCGCCGACTCGGGCACGATGACCGCGGACTTCACCCGCTGGTCGAAGAACGGCCGGCAGGCCGTCCTCGCGACCGTCAGCGCGTTCCCGGTCGCGAGCCTCGTCGCCCAGATCACCGGTGGTCTGGTCGTCGCCGCGGGCGCCATCGCCTCGGCCGGCACGTCGGGCGGCGACTTCCTGCCGATCCTGACCGGCGAGAACTCCGGGGTCCTGAACGTGATCGCGGCCGTCTTCGTCTTCGTCAACCTCGGTTCCGTGTGCAGCCACTGCCTGTACAACGGCGCCCTGGGCTGGTCGCACCTGACCGGCACGACGATGCGCCTGATGACGATCGTCCTCGGTGTCATCGGTACGGTGGCCGCGCTCGCGGGCGTCTGGAACCACTTCCTGAGCTGGCTGGTCATCCTGAGCGTGTTCGTGCCGCCGCTCGGCGGCGTGCTCATCGCCGACATGTTCTTCGCCCGCGGCGGCCGGGGCGCGATGGACCGGCGTCCCACCGTGGCGGTCCGTCCGACGGCCTTCGCGGCCTGGGCGGCCGGCGCGGCGGCCGGCGGTGCCGCCCACTGGTGGGCGCCGCAGCTGTCCGACGCGGTCACCGGCCTGGTCGTCGCGGTGGTCGCGTACGCCGCCCTCGAACGGGTCGTGTCGCGGCCGTCGGAGGCGGAGGACCGGTCCCCGGCCGTCGACGCGGCCGAGGCGACGGCGAGCTAGCCGCCCCGGCCCACGACCGCGCCCCCGCCCCCACCTCCCTGGGGACGGGGGCGCGGTCGTCACAGCCGGACGCTCCGCGTCGGGGCCCGGTCCCGGTCAGCACTCGGGCCTGACGTGCTGGAGCCGGGCCCGGGCCCCGTCAGTGCAGGGCCGGTTCCTCCAGCGTCAGCGTCCCCGCGTCCGCGTCCAGTACGGCCGGCAGGCCGAGCGGCAGGGTGAGCGCGGTCGCGCTGTGCCCGAAGCCCATCTCCTCCACCACCGGCACCCCGAGGCCGCCGAGCCGGTCGGCGAGCACCGCCCGCACCTCCTCGTACGGACCGCACTCCTCCCAGGAGCCGAGGCCGATGCCCGCGACCCCGTCGAGCAGGCCGGAGCGCAGCAGTTGGGTGAGGATGCGGTCGAGGCGGTACGGCTCCTCCCCCACGTCCTCCAGGAGCAGCAGCCCGCCGCGCGCCGAGGTCCGCCCGTGCGGGGTGCCGAGGTCGGTGGCGAGGAGGCTGGCGCAGCCGCCGAGCGTCACGCCCCGGGCGCGGCCCGGCACCAGGGCGCGTCCCGTGTCCAGGCCGAGCGTCAGGACGGTCCCGGGCTCGAAGAGGGTGGCCCGCAGCGACTCCTGGGTGCGCGGGTCCGACAGGAACGTGCCGGCCGCGACCATCGGTCCGTGCAGGGTGGCGAAGCCGGCGCGGACGGCGAAGGCCTCGTGCAGGGCGGTGACGTCGCTGTAGCCGACGAAGGCCTTGGGCCCGGCCTCCCGTATCGCCTGCCAGTCGACCAGGTCGACCATGCGCTGGGCCCCGAAGCCGCCGCGGGCGCAGAGCACGGCGGAGACCGTGGGGTCGCACCAGGCCTCGGTGAGGTCGCGGGCCCGGGCCCGGTCCGCGCCGGCGAGGTGGCCGATCGTGGGGTGGGTGTCCAGGACGTGCGGGGCGACCACCGGTTCCAGGCCCCAGCCGCGCAGGATGTCGAGCCCCGCCGTGAGCCGTTCCCCGGGAACGGGTCCGCTGGGGGCGACGACGGCGACCCGTGCCCCGGGCGCGAGCCGTTCGGCCCTGGTCAGAGGGCTCACCGGGGTCATGTGCGGTACTCCAGGTCCGGTACGTCCGTACGGTCGATGCCGAAGGTCCGTACGTACAGGGCGAGTTCGGCCTCCAGGGCCTGGATCATGGTGTCGGCCCTGCGGAAGCCGTGCCCCTCTCCCTCGAAGGCGAGGTAGGCGTGCGGGACGCCCAGGCCGGCCGCGCGGGCGAGGAGGCGCTCGGCCTGGACGGGCGGGCAGATGACGTCGTCGAGGCCCTGGAGCAGCAGGAACGGCGCCGTGACGCGGTCGATGTGCTCGATCGGCGAGCGTTCCTTGTAGCGGGCGGGCACCTCGTCGAGCGGTCCGATCAGTCCGTGGAGGTACTGGGACTCGAAGTCGTGGGTCTCGTCGGTGGCCCAGCTCCGCAGGTCGAGGACGGGGTAGATGATCGTGCCGCAGGCGTACACGTCGGTGGAGACGAGGGAAGCGGCGGTCGTCCAGCCGCCCGCGCTGCCGCCGCGCACGGCGAGCCGGGCGGGGTCGGCGGTGCCCTCGGCGGCGAGCGCTCGCGCGACGGCGGCGCAGTCCTCGACGTCGACGACGCCCCACTGCTCGCGCAGCCGCTCCCGGTACTCCCGGCCGTAGCCGGTGGAGCCGCCGTAGTCGACCTCGGCGACGCCGATGCCCCGCGTGGTGAAGTAGGCGATCCCCAGGTCGAGGACGAGCGGTGCGCGCCCGGTGGGCCCGCCGTGGGCCCAGATCACATAGGGCGGCAGTTCGCCCGCGGGCCCGGTGAACCGGGGGTGGTGGGGTGGGAAGACCTGTGCGTGGATCTCCCGCCCGCCGGGGCCGGTGAAGGTGCGGACGCGGGGCTCGGGGAGGTAGGCGGGGTCGACGGCGTCGGTGTGCGCGGCGCCGACGACGCGGCTGCGGCCGGTGCAGGTGTCGAGCTCGACGAGCTCGGCGGAGCTGTGCGGTCCTGCGGCGACGCCGACGACCCGGGTGCCGTGTGCGGCGAGGGTGGCGGCCCACTCGACGCGGTGTCCGCCGGCGTCGACGAGCTCGCGGCGCTCGGGGTCGAGGATCCCGAGGGAGGGGGACCCTCTGCCGTGGACGACGGCGATCAGCCCGTTCTCCAGGGGCGTGAACCAGCGGAGCCCGATCTGCCAGAGCGGTCCGCCGAACTCCTCGGCGCGCGGGCAGAGCGCCTCCGGTTCGGTGAGGCCCCCGTCGGGGGTGGCCTCCGCGCGGTAGAGGTTCCACCAGCCGGTGCGGTCGCTGACGAGGAGCAGCCTCCCGGCCGCGTCCCAGTCGATCTGCGGGATCGACTCGGCGGTCCCGCCGGCGACGGTCCTGGCCTCGCGGAAGGTGCCGTCGGGGGTGACGTCGGCGAGCTGGACCTCGGTGCCGTCCCAGGGCATCCGGGGGTGGTCCCAGGCGATCCAGGCCGCCCGGCGGCCGTCCGGGGAGAGCCGGGGTCCGGTCACGAACCGGTGGCGTCCGTCGGAGAGTTCACGGACGGCGGCACGGTCCTCGGCGGCCGAGCCGTCGAGGGGGACGGCGGCGAGGACGCGGCGGACGTCGGTGGGCGCGGGGCCGGTGAACTCCTCCAGGACGCACCACACCTCGCCCCGCTCCGGGTGGATCACCGGGTCCACCCAGCGCAGTCCGCCGCCGACGGCGGAGAGGGGGGTGAGCGGCCGCGGCTCCGCGCCGGGGGCGGCGTCGGGTTCGTAGGCGTAGAGCCGCTGGTCGGGGAAGTGGCAGAAGACGGCGAGCGGTCCGTCCGCCGGGCGCGGGACGGCCGCCCAGGGCTGCCCGCCGTACTCGATCACGCGGCTCCGCACGTTCCACGGGGCGGGCAGCAGGCTCTCCTCGGTGCCGTCGGCGCGCCGCCGGACGAGGGCGCGGCGGCCGCCCTCGGCGGGGCGGGGCGCGGTCCACCAGAGCTCGTCGCCGACGGCGCCGAGGAAGTCGGGCCGTCCGTCGTGCGCCGCGGCGAGCGCGGCGTCCACGGGCGACGGCCAGCTGCCGTACCCGGCCGTGGTCGTGTCCATCTCGTCTCCCCCTGTCATGGGTCCGGTCCCCCTCTGTCCCTCGCAGTGGTCCTACGCGGACTTCAGATAGTGGTCGAGCACGCGGACGCCGAAGTGCAGGGCGTCCACCGGGACCCGCTCGTCGACGCCGTGGAAGAGCGCTCCGTAGTCGAGGTCCGGGGGCAGTCGGAGCGGCGAGAAGCCGTACCCGGTGATGCCGAGCCGGGAGAACTGCTTGGCGTCGGTGCCGCCGGACATGGTGAACGGCACGACGTGCCCGGCCGGGTCGAAGCGCTCGACGGCGGCGCGCAGCTTGGCGAAGGTCGGCGAGTCGACCGGGGCCTCCAGGGGCACCTCCCGGTGGTGGAACTCCCAGTCCACGTCCGGGCCGGTGAGCTGGTCCATGGTCGCGGCGAACTCCTCCTCGGCGCCCGGCAGCATCCGCCCGTCGATGTAGGCGACGGCCTGGCCCGGGATGACGTTGACCTTGTAGCCGGCCTCCAGCATCGTCGGGTTGGCGCTGTTGCGGACGGTCGGCGCGACGAGCGCGGCGGCGGGGCCGAGCTTGTGGAGGAGGAGGTCGACGTCGAGGTCGGGGGCGTGCGTGTCGACGTCGATGCCGTACAGCGCGGCGAGTTCCCTGAGGGCGGCGCGGACGGTCGCGGTGAGGCGGACCGGCCAGGTGTGGGTGCCGATCCGGGCGACGGCGGTGGCGAGGCGGGTGACCGCGTTCTCCTCGTTCACCTTGGAGCCGTGGCCGGCGCGGCCGTGGGCGGTGAGCTTGAGCCAGGCGGTGCCCCGCTCCCCCGCCGCGATCGGGTACAGGGTCATGCGCGGCTCGGGGTGGAAGCTGAAGGCGCCGGACTCGCTGATGCCCTCCGTACACCCCTCGAAGAGGGCCGCGTGCCGGTCGGCGAGGAAGCCGGAGCCGTCCTCGGCGCTGGCCTCCTCGTCGGCGGTGTAGGCGAGGACGATGTCGCGGCGGGGCCGGATGCCCTGGCGGGCCCAGGAGCGCACCACGGCCAGGACCATCGCGTCCATGTTCTTCATGTCGACGGCACCGCGCCCCCACACGACCCCGTCGCGGACCTCGCCGGAGAAGGGGTGGACGCTCCATTCGGCGGGGTCGGCGGGCACCACGTCCAGGTGGCCGTGGACGAGGAGCGCCTCGGCCGAGGGGTCGGTGCCGGGGATCCGCGCCACGACGTTGGTGCGGCCGGGGGTCCGCTCCAGGAGGGTGGGTTCGATGCCGGCGTCGGCGAGCCGCTCGGCGACGTACTCGGCGGCCGGGCGCTCGCGGCAGTCGCCGCCGCCCCGGTTGGTGGTGTCGATGCGGATGAGCTCGGAGGTGAAGGTGACCACCTCGTCGAGCGCCGTCGTGTCCGGGCCGCGGACCTCCTCAGCCATACTGCTCCTCCACCGCGGCCGAGACGATGGTCGTGACCGCCTTGAACGTGCGAATTGCCTCGTACATCGTCTCGCTGGTGTACGCGACGCGCCGCTCGCCGCTCCGCGCCACGCCGGGAACCACCGTGGCGGCGGCGCCCAGGTGCTCGGCGTCGAACTCCAGCTCCACGGTGAAGGGGCCGCCCCGGACCGGATCGTGCCGGACGGCGAGCGCGGCACCGGTCTTCGCGGCGGCGCGGATGTCGGCGGCGGTCCGCGCCGGGGTGCGGCACACCGCCGCGTACCGGGAGACGTGGTCCTTGACGGCGACCTTGGGCGCCTCGGGCGCGTAGCCGAGGGCGTCCTCGCAGGTCAGGTCGTCGCCGGTGACGAGGACGACGGGCACGCCGTACTCCGCGACCACATGGGCGTTGAGCAGGCCCTCGCTCGCCCGCTCGCCGTTGAGCCAGACCCCGGTGATCGAGTTGGCGAGATACGTGTGCGCCAGGACACCCTCGGTGCCCGCGCCGGTGTGGTAGCCGACGAAGGCGATGCCGTCGACGTCCCCGTGCTGCACGCCCTCGACCATCGAGAGCGACTTGTGCTTGCCGGTGAGCATCTCGGCGCGCTCGTCGAGCCGCTCCAGGAGCAGATTGCGCATGGACCAGTGCGCCTCGTTGATGAGGACCTCGTCCGCGCCGCCGTCGAAGAAGCCGAGCACGGCGGCGTTCACGTCGGACGTGAACATCGCGCGGCACCGCTCCCACTGGGGCGTGCCGGGCAGCACGTCGGCGGGCCAGGTCACACCGGTCGCGCCCTCCATGTCGGCGCTGATGAGGATCTTCATGCCTGGCACCGTACGCGCCGCCCGGCAGCCCCACCACCCCTGTGGATAACCACCGTTGGAGTGGACCAGTGGCAGCCGGGCACACCACCCGATCGGCGGTTTCCGAAACGGACGAAACATCGCCAACAGGTGCGTATAGGCTGTCTGTCGCAGTTGTCCTCGTCGACCTTCCGGAGAGCTCTCGGTGACCATCGCCATGACCCCGTCCGAATCCGCGCCCGTCGAGTCCGAGCCCGTGGTCGCCACCGACCTCGCGGGGCCCGTCATGGCGGAGGAGCCGGAGTTCTGGGAGCCGTCGGACCCCGAGCCGCGGGACACGCAGGAGCCCCAGGACACGCGGGACGCCCAGGGCTCCCCGGTCGCCCAGGACCCTCAGGACTCCCAGGACACGGACGGCTCCGACGCCCACGACGGTCGCGATCACGCCCCCGTCGTCGTCCGTGACGCCCGCGACTTCGGGGTCTACGCGCGGACCGGCGGCTGGGCCTTCGCGCTGAAGGTGGCCCGGAGCGTCCGGCCCGGCGGGCAGCCCGCCGAGGGGACGGCCGCGACGAAGGTCTCCGCGAAGGCCTTCGCGGAACTCGCCGGGTGCTCGCCCGAGCGGGTCATGCGCTACTACAAGGCCTGGGACATGGCGGCCGACGACGGCCTGGTCCCGCAGTTCGAGGTCCTGGTCCCGGGCGAGGACATCGAGCTGCCGGACGCGGACGTCTGGCTCTCGTACTACACCTCCCGCAACAGCGCGTCCTCCGTGCGCGGCCAGGCGATCAGCGCGGCGGCCGAGGCCGAGGGCATCCGGCCGACGAAGGCCCTGGAGGTCGCGGAGAACCCGACGGCGCTGCGGGCGGCGATCCTCGCCGACCCGGGGACGGCGGAGGCCGCGCGCGGGGCGCTGCTCGACCGGATGAAGGACGATCCGGCGCTGCAGACCGAGATGGCCCGCGCCTTCGCCCGTACCGACGACCTGAAGAAGGCGGTGGCGAACGAGGCGAAGGCGGCCGACCGCATCGGGTACGTGCGGCAGATCGTCGAGAACGGCCAGATCAGGACCCCCGCCGGGCAGACCGTGGAGGCGCCGGCCGAGCTGCGGGCCGAGGCCGAGCGGCACCTGTCGCTCCTCGACGAGCTCGACGACTCGGAGGAGGCGGGCGAGTGGGCCGGCGAGGCCTACGACACGGTGAAGGGCCTGGTCGCCAAGGCGGTCGAGGAGGACCCGGCACTGCGCGTCCAGGAGCGGCGGACGAAGTTCTACAGCAGCCTGCAGAAGGCGACGAAGGTCTTCGAGGAGCTGACGCTCGACGAGGTGATGGAAGAGGACATCTACGAGGAGGACATGCTCCAGCGCCTCGAAGCCCTCCAGGAGGCGATCGGCACCTGCATCAGCGCGCTGCGCAGGGCGACGACGACCGCCTCCTCCTGACGGCGGAAGGCTCAGTCCTCGTGGCCGAGCTGGAGGTCGCGCTCGGTGCGGCCGCCGCCGGCCACCTGGAGGACGGTGGCGACGGGCGGGTACCCGGCGGCGATGACCGTGTACTCGCCGGAGGACAGGTCGATGAAGCGGAAGGTGCCGTCGGCGCCGGTGGTGAGGGTGTCGACGACGTTGCCCGCGGCGTCGAGGAGGGTGACCCGGGCGTCCTCCACGGGGCGCCCTCCCCCGGCCCGCACGGTGCCGCGGAGCACCGCGCCGCCGGCCAGTTCGATGTCCTGGCGGGTCTCGCGGGAGGCCTGGACGCTCACGGGGAGCGCGGCGGGCCGGAAGGCGGGGGCGCTGGCGGCGAGCGTGTACTCGCCCGCGACCAGTTCGCCGATGACGTAGCCGCCCTCGCGTCCGCTGCGGGTGGAGGCGACGACCTCGCCGCGTACGTCGGTGAGGGTGACGGCCGCGTCCCGTACGGGCGTGCCGTCGGCGGTGACGACGCTGCCCGCGAGCCGCCCGGCGCCGCCGAGGACCACGTCGAGCTCCACGGGCCGGTCGCCGACGGTGACGGAGACGGCCTGCGGCTGGTGCCCGCCGGCCGCGGCGATCAGGACGTACGCGCCGCCGCCGGGGACGCTCAGGGCGTAGCGGCCGTCCTCGCCGCTGGCGCCGCGGCCGATCTGCCGGCCCTGGACGTCGATGAGGGTGAGCGCGGCCCGGGGGACGCGGCTGCCGTCGTGGTGCTGGACGGTGCCGCAGACGGGCACCCCGGAGTGCGGCGGCGCGGGGGCGGCGGCCGGGGCGGTGGCCGCGTGGCGGGCATGCGGGAGGGGGGTGGTGGGGGCCTCGGTGGCGGGAGTGTGGGTCACCAGCGGTTTCTCCTTGAGGAAGAAGGCGAGGACGAGGCCGAGCACGAGGACCGGCACGAGGTAGAGGAAGATCCGCGGCATCGCGTCCGCGTACGCCTGCACGTACGCGTCGCGCAGGGCCGGCGGCAGGGTGCGGACGGTCCCCGGGGTGATCGACTCGGCCGACGGCGGTCGCGTGGCGCCGCCCTGGGCGAGGACGCCCGCGAGCCGGTCGCTCAGGGCGTCGTCGAGCCGGGAGGCGAAGAGGGTGCCGAAGACGGCGGCGCCGACGCTGCCGCCGATCTGCCGGAAGTAGTTGTGGGCGCTGGTGGCGGTGCCGAGGTCGGCGGGGCGTACGGAGTTCTGCACGGCAAGCACGAGGACCGGCATGACGAGGCCGATGCCGGTGCCGAGGACGGCCTGCCAGAGGCTGTGCTGGAGGCGCGGGGTGTCGGTGTCCATGCGGGAGAGCAGCCACATGCCGAGGGCGGAGACGGCCGCGCCGGTCACCGGGTAGATCTTGTAGTGGCCGGTGCGGCTGATCAGCTGTCCTGAGACGACGGAGGCGATGACGATGCCGCCCATGAGGGGCAGCATCAGCAGGCCGGACTCGGTGGCGCTGGCGCCCTCGACCATCTGCAGGAAGCTGGGGAGGTAGCTGGCGGCGCCGAAGAGCGCGATGCCGATGACGGCGCCGACGAGGGCGGTGACGGTGAAGACGGAGTCGCGGAACAGCCGGAGCGGGATGAGCGGTTCGGGCGCGAAGTGCTCGACGACCAGGAAGAGCGCGGCCGCGCCGCCGGCTCCCGCGGCGAGGGCGAGGATGACCCGGGAGTCCCAGGCGTACTCGGTGCCGCCCCAGCTCGTCAGCAGGACCAGGCAGGTGGAGGCGGCTGCGAGGAGCAGGGCGCCGAGGACGTCCAGGCGCGCGCGTGCGGTGGGTTTCGGGAGCTTGAGGACGGCGGCGACGACGGCGAGGGTGAGGAGCCCGAAGGGCACGTTGAAGTAGAAGCACCAGCGCCAGGAGACGTGGTCGGCGAAGAAGCCGCCGAGCAGGGGTCCGGCGACGGAGGCGAGGCCGAAGGCGGCGCCGATGAGTCCCATGTACCGGCCGCGTTCCCGGGCGGGGACGATGTCGGCGATGATCGCCTGGACGCCGATCATGAGACCGCCGGCACCGATGCCCTGGACCGCCCGGAAGGCGATGAGCTGGTCCATCGTGCGGGACCAGCCGGCGAGGCCGGAGCCGATGACGAAGACGACGATGGCGAAGAGGAAGACGCCCTTGCGGCCGAGGAGGTCGCCGAGCTTTCCGTAGACCGGCAGGCCGATGGTGGAGGTCAGCAGGTAGGCGGTGATCGCCCAGGACATCCGGTCCAGGCCGTGGAGCTCGCCGACGATCTTCGGCAGGGCGGTGGCGACGATCATCTGCTCCAGCGCGGCGAGGAGCAGCGCGAGCATGAGGCCGCAGAAGACGAGCCGGACGCGGCGGGGGTCGAGCGCGGCGGGTCCCGGCTCGGGCGGTGGGGCGAGGTCGGTGGCCGGCCCGTCCGGGGCGAGCGGATCCGCGTCCCCCTCAAGGCCTTTCACGATCGTGATCGCACCCACGTGTCTGCTCCCCTCGTCACGGCGTCTGCGCCGCGCCATTCTTCGCATTGCACCCGAAGGGGGAGCAAGTCGGGCGGTACGGGAGGACGGTGGCGATCCGGGGGATGAACGTCCCTGCGCGACGGCGCACTTGGGTCGCTCATCAGCGCGTTTACGAGAAGGCCCGCGCCCCCCGGCGCGCGGGGGCGCCGGTACGGGGGTGCGGGCGATCCACTCGAATCGGTGAACGCTCCGGGCGTTACTTCTCGACCTCGTCGGCCAGCTTGGCGAGGACGGCGTCGTAGATGCGGCCGAGGCCCTTGGGCGCGAAGGTCCGCTCGAAGAAGCCGCCGATGCCGCCGGCGCCGTTCCAGACGGTGGTGACGACGGCGCGGGACTTGCCCTCGCCGGCGGGGGTCACGGTCCAGGTGGTGACCATGGAGGAGTTGCGGTCCTTCTCGACGAGCCGGCCGTCGGTGGGCTCGCTGACCTCCAGGAGGCAGTCGCGGACGCGCTTGCTGGTGGCCTGGAGCTTCCAGTGGACGAGGGTGCCCTCGCCGTCGCCGCCCTCGCGCACCTCGTACTCGCTGAAGTGCTCGGGGAGCAGCTTCGCGCGCGTGCCGCTGTAGTCGGCCAGCGCGTCGAACACCGTCTCCGCGTCCGCGGCGATGATCCGTTCCGTGGTGGCCTCGACCTGCGCCATTGACTTCCTCCAGCTCGTGATTCCTCAGGGGGTGTGGGCCAAGCGAACCACGTGGGCTGCGGGGGGCGAAATCCGGGTTGCGACGATCAAGGGAACAGGTGTTCTATTCTGAGCGAACGGTCGAGGCAGAGCCATCGAGGAGGCGTCCATGCGCTGGGACAATCTGGGCGACACCCCTGCCGCCCCCGCCGACATCGCCCTGTTCGGCACGGAAGCGGTCACCACCCGCACCTTCGACACCCCCGAGTTCCGGGGCATCACCTTCCACGAGGTCCGGGCCCGCTCGATCCTGAACCGGGTGCCCGGCGCCTCCCGGATGCCGTTCGAGTGGACGGTCAACCCGTACCGGGGCTGCACGCACGCGTGTGTCTACTGCTTCGCGAGAAAGACCCACAGCTATCTCGACCTCGACACCGGCCTCGGCTTCGACTCCCAGATCGTCGTCAAGATCAACGCCCCGGAGCTGCTCGCCCGGCAGCTCGCCTCCGCCCGCTGGCAGGGCGCTCACATCGCCATGGGCACCAACGTCGACTGCTACCAGCGCGCCGAGGGCCGCTACCGCCTCATGCCGGGCATCCTCACGGCGCTGCGGGACCGGGCGAACCCCTTCTCGATCCTCACCAAGGGCACCCTGATCCTGCGCGACCTGGAGCTCCTCACCCAGGCCGCCCGGGTCACCGAGGTCGGCATCTCCGTCTCCGTCGGCTTCACCGACCAGGAGCTCTGGCGGACGATCGAGCCCGGCACCCCCTCACCGCAGCGCCGCCTCGACGTCGTCCGCACCCTCGGCGAGCACGGCATCGACTGTGGGGTCCTGATGGCACCCGTGGTGCCCTTCCTCGGCGACCGGCCCGAACAGCTGCGCGCGACCGTCCGCGCGATCGCCGAGGCCGGCGCGAGCTCGGTCACCCCGCTCGTGCTGCACCTGCGGCCGGGCGCCCGCGAGTGGTTCATGGCCTGGCTGCGCGCGCACCACCCGGGCCTGGTGGGGCGGTACGAGCGGATGTACGCGGACGGGGCCTACGCGCCGACCTGGTACCAGCGCCGGATCACCCGTCAGGTGCACGAGCTGGCGGCCGAGTTCGGCATCGGACCCGCCCACCGGGGCGCGGCGCGCCGGATCCCCGTACCGGAGGAGCCCGCCGCGGCGGCCGCCCCGGAGCAGCTCACCCTCCTCTGATCCGACCGGTCCGATGATCGGACCGGTCGCCTGACGCGCCGTCGGATCCGCCTCCGTTCGGGTCAACTCTCGCCGAAACCGGTCCCCTCGGCGCCGGTTCGGGACACAAACGCCCTATGACCCCACGCGCAGGAATGCTGATCGCCGCTGGAGCGCTGGTCGCCGGGACGGTCACCGTCCTGCCCGCCGCCCCCGCAGAAGCCGGCGAACCGACCCCCCGACCGCTCCCCCGGCTCGCCTGGAGCGACTGCACCACGAAGGCGTACCCCACGCTCCAGTGCGCCACCCTGAAGGTGCCGCTCAACCACGACGACCCGGCCGGGCGGAAGATCACCCTGGCCCTCACCCGCGTCCCGCACACCGCGAAGGCCTTCCAGGGCCCGCTGCTCGTGAACCCGGGCGGGCCCGGCGGCAGCGGGCGCGGCATGGCCGGGTACGTGGCGGCCTCGCTGCCCCCGAAGGTGGCCGCCGAGTACGACGTGATCGGCTTCGACCCGCGCGGGGTCGGCAAGAGCGAGCCCGCGCTCGACTGCGAGCCCGGCCACTTCAAGCCGGTGCGGCCGGACTCGGTGCCGACCGGGGCGGCGGCCGAGCGGGCGGCCGTCGAGCGGGCGCAGTCCTTCGCCGAGGCCTGCGGCACGAAGTACGCGGACGTGCTGCCGTACATCGACACCGTGAGCACCGCCCGGGACCTCGACGCGATCCGCCAGGCGCTCGGCGCACCGAAGATCAACTACCTCGGCTACTCGTACGGCACCTACCTGGGCTCCGTCTACGCGCGCCTGTACCCGGACCGGGTGCGGCGGATGGCGCTCGACTCCGTCGTCAACCCGCACGGCGTCTGGTACGAGGACAACATCGCGCAGGACTACGCCTTCGACAACCGCCACAAGGACTTCATGGCCTGGGTGGCCAAGCAGAACGCCGTGTACAAGCTGGGCACCGACCCGGCGGCGGTCGAGGCCTCCTGGTACCGGATGCGCGACGCGCTGCGCACGACCCCGGCCGGCGGCGAGGTCGGCCCCGCCGAGCTGGAGGACACCTTCCTGCCCGGCGGGTACTACAACGGCTACTGGCCCCGCCTGGCGAGCGCCTTCGCCGCGTACGTCAACGACGCGGACCCGGTGCCGCTGAAGGAGGCCTACGAGCGGTACGGGGAGGCCGACGCGGCCGCCGACAACGGCTACTCGGTCTACACGAGCGTGCAGTGCCGGGACGCGGCCTGGCCCCGCGACTGGAACGTGTGGCGCAAGGACAACTGGGACGTGCACGCGAAGGCGCCGTTCTCGACCTGGAACAACGCCTGGTACAACGCGCCCTGCGCCTTCTGGCCGGTGGACTCCCTGACCCCGCCGGACCTCACCAACGACCAGGTGCCGCCGGTCCTCATCTTCCAGGCCACCGACGACGCGGCCACGCCGTACGAGGGCGGGGTCGCCCTGCACCGCCTGATGCGCGGCTCCAGCCTCGTCGTCGAGGAGGGCGGCGGGAACCACGGGATCACCCTCGGCGGGAACGACTGCCTCGACGAGCACCTGGCCGCCTACCTGGCCACGGGCAAGGTCCCGCGCGGCGAGGGCGACACCGAGGTGGACGCGGTCTGCGCCGCGCTCCCCGAGCCCGAGCCCGAGCCGGTGACCGCGGCGGCGCCGACGACCCCGGAGAAGGCCGGCAAGCGGGCCGGCGCCCTGCGCGCGGAACCGGTCGGCGTCGCCCTCCACGGGCTCCTCGGCCACGCGCGCTGATCACCTGGAAGTCCCGCAGTGCCCGCGCCCCGCAAGGGGTCGCGGGCACTGTCAGTGGGGTGCGCGAGGATGTGGGACATGACGAGCCACCTCACCCACGTGCCCGCGCCCGACGGCCTCGCACCCAGCCCCCAGTACAGCCACGTCGTGTGGGGCACGGGCCGGTTCGTCGCGATATCCGGGCAGTGCGCCCTGGACGCCTCCGGCGCCGTGGTCGGGGAGGGCGACGCGGCGGCCCAGGCCCACCAGGTCTTCGCGAACCTGGAGCGCTGCCTCGCGGCGGCCGGCGCGGGCTTCGGGGACGTGGTGAAGCTGACGTACTTCGTCACGGACGTGGCCCACCTCCCGGCCGTGCGGGACGCGCGGGACGCCCACTTCGCGGGCGCGCCGCTGCCGGCGAGCTCTGCGGTCCAGGTGTCGGCCCTGGTCCGGCCGGAACTGCTCGTGGAGATCGAGGCGTTCGCGCTGATACCGGAGCAGGCGGCCGCGGCCCACGGCGAGGCCGGTGCGGAGCTCCGTCTGCTACGTTGACGCGCATGTTCCTCTTCCGTGCGTAGGAGTCGGCGATCCGACGACCGTGCCCAGCCGGGCCCGGTGTCCCGCCGTCCCCGCACACCCAGGCGCCGCAGGCCGCTGCCCGGCGCCTCTTCCGAGGAACTCCGTCATGTCCGTGATCTCCCCTGTCCACTCCCCCGCGCCCACGTACGCCGCGGTGCTGCGGACCCCGCACGCCCGCCGAACCTTCGGTGCGGCCCTCCTGGGGCGGCTGTGCTACGGCGTCGCCCCGCTCTCCCTGGTCCTCTCCGTCAAGGACGCCACCGGTTCGTACGCCGCGGCCGGCACGGTCATGGCCGTGTTCGGGCTGACCGGTGTCCTGCTGTCGCCCGCGCGTGCCGCCCTGGTCGACCGCTTCGGGCCGCGCCGCGCGCTCGTACCCCTGGCCGCCGGGTCCGCGCTGCTGCTCGTCGTGCTCGCGGTGGCGACGGCCCGGCCCTCGACCCCGCCGGTCGCCCTCGTGGTCCTGGCCGCCGCCGCGGGGGCGCTGCCCCCGCCGCTCGGCCCGGTGTCGCGGGCGCTGTGGAGCGGGATGCTGACCGACCGCGACCTGCTGCGGCGCGCGTACAGCCTGGACACGGTGGCGGAGGAACTCCTCTTCGTCACGGGCCCGTTGCTGGTGGGTCTGCTCGTGCGGTACGCCTCGGCGCCGGCCGGGCTCGCGGTGAGCGCCGGGCTCGTCCTGACGGGCACGCTCGCGCTCGTCACCTCACCGGTGGTGCGGGACGGGGCCGGAAAGCAGAAGCCCGGGACGCAGGAGACCGGGACGCAGAAGCCTGGAAAGCAGGAGGCCGGGACGACGGAGTCGGTCGAGGGCCGGCGCGGCGGGCCCGGAACCGGGCTGCTGAAGGCGGTGGCCGTGGCGGCCGGGGTCGGCATGTGCCTGGGCGCCGTCGAACTCCTGGTGATCGCGTTCGCCGACGCACACCACCGCCCCGGGGCGGTGCCGTGGGCGGCGGCGGCGCTCTCGGCGGGCAGCGCGGTCGGCGGCCTCGTGTACGGCGCGGTGCCGTGGCGGATGCCCACGGCCGTGCGCCTGTCGGTGCTCGCGCTCGCCCTCGGTGCGGTGCTTGCGGTGGCGGGGCTCTCCCCGCATCCGTACGCGCTGGTCGGCTGGGTGGCGCTCGGCGGTCTCTTCGTGGCGCCGGCGCTCACCAGCGCCTATCTCCTGGCCGACGAGGCCGCCGGGGAGGAGAGGCGCACCCGGGCCGGCGCCTGGGTCAACACCGCGTTCAACGCGGGCACGACGGCGGCGACGGCCGGTGCGGGTCTCCTGGTCGGGCGGCTGCCGCTGTCGGTGTGCTTCGCCGTGGCGGCGCTCCCGGCCGTTCTCGCGGCGGTCGGGACGCTGGTTCCGGCCCGCCGGCGTCCCACGTCAGTGGGTGTCGAGTCGCTGAAGTGACGTCCGGGCCGCGGCGCCGAGCCGGGGGTGCGGAAGGGCCGCCTCCAGGGCGGGGCGGGCCCGGGCGTCCCCCAGGGTGCCGAGGCCCTCGACGCAGGCGAGGCCGACGCGCCAGTGCGGGTCGTCGGCCCGAAGTCGCCGTCCGAGGACGGTGATCAGGGCCGGCGCGGACTCGGGGGCGCGGAGCTCGGCGAGCAGCCGCACGGGCAGCAGGGCGTAGGCGACGCGGAGTTCGTTGGTGGCGAGGGCGGCGGCCGCGCGCGCGGTGCGCGGGTCGCCGAGCCGGACCAGGGCGTGGGCGGCGGTGACGCAGCGCTCCGGGTCGCGGTGGTTGAGGAGGAGCACGAGGGCCTCGAAGGCCCGGGGGTCGCCGGCGACGCCGAGCGCGTAGGCGGCGATCTCCCGGGCCCAGAGCGGCTGTCCGGGCGCGGTGAGGACGCGGTGCAGTTCCTCGCGATCCCCTGTCGCGGCGCGTTCCGAGAGTTCCGTGAATGCCGCCGCGACTTCTCCGGTGTCATTCTCGATCTCGTCCCGCAATCGATCGATCATCGAGCAGAATTCCGGGTCCTCGGAGATTTCCATGAATCCGAACCCTATCCGCGATCCAGATCACACTTTCCCAACTTCCCGGGACTGGCGCGCTCGTTACCGGCCGGTTAGTCTCAGGTGAGCGGGCACCACCCGCGCTTTCCACAACGGCCTGGTGACGCAGCCGTTGTGTTCGCTGGTCGGTTCGGCAGTTTCGACGTGACTCCGGGACAGAGTCCGTCTCACCTCTCTTCAGGGCACCGCCCTCTTTTCCACGCACAGCCCCCGCACTTTCCCGCGCCTTTCGCGCGCGCACTGGCCTCAGTCGTCACTCTTCCTCTGGAGTCCCCTGATGGACACCCCTCTCTCCACCATCGCCGTCGTCGGTCTCGGCACCATGGGCACGGGTATCGCCGATGTCCTCGCCCGGGCCGGCCGTGAGGTCATCGGCATCGACATCAACGACGCCGCGGCCGCCCAGGCCGTCGCCGCCCTGGAGGCCTCCACCGCCCGCGCGGTGGCCCGTGAGCGGATCACCGAGGAGGAGCGGCAGGACGTCCTCGCCCGCTTCCGTACCTTCTCCGACCTCCAGGCGGCCGCCGACGCCGACCTCGTGATCGAGGTCGTGCCCGAGTCGTACGAGGCGAAGCAGGAGGTCTTCCGGGCCCTGGACGGGATCGTCCGGCCGGACGCGATCCTGGCCACCGGCACGAACGCCCTGTCCGTGACCCGGCTCGCCGCCGACTCGGCGCACCCCCAGCGGGTCCTCGGCCTGCACTTCTTCGCCCCGGTCCAGGCCATGAGGCTGGTCGAGGTGGTCTCCTCCGTGCTGACCGACCCGAAGGCCGTGGACGCCGTCACGCGGCTCGCCCAGGACCTCGGCAAGGAGCCGGTGGCGGTCGGCGACCGGGCCGGCTTCATCGCGGACGGGCTGCTCTTCGGCTACCTGAACCAGGCCGCGGCCATGTACGAGGCCAAGTACGCCTCCCGCGAGGACATCGACGCGGCGATGAAGCTGGGCTGCGGCCTGCCGATGGGCCCGCTGGCGCTGCTCGACCTGATCGGTGTCGACACCGCCCGTACGGTCCTGGAGGCCATGTACGCGGCCTCGCACGACCGGCTGCACGCCCCGGCCCCGATCCTCAAGCAGCTCAGCGAGGCCGGTCTGACCGGCCGCAAGGCGGGCCGCGGCTTCTACACGTACGAGGCGCCCGGCTCGGGCGAGGTGGCGCGCGACGCGCTGACCCCGCTCGCCTCCGCCGAGGCCGGCAGCGGCCGCGAGGTCCGCTCGGTCGGCGTCGCCGGCTCGGGCACGATGGCCTCCGGCATCGCCGAGGTCTTCGCGAAGGCCGGGTACGCGGTGGTGCTCGCCGCCCGCTCCCAGGAGAAGGCGGACGCCGCGAAGGCCCGGATCGCCAAGTCCCTGGCCCGCTCGGTCGACAAGGGCCGGATGACGGGCGAGGCGCGCGACGAGACGCTCGCCCTGATCACCCCGGCCGGCTCGCTCGAAGCCTTCGCCGAGGTCGACCTGGCCGTCGAGGCGGTCGCCGAGGACCTGGCGGTCAAGCAGGAGCTGTTCGGGCGGCTCGACAAGATCTGCAAGCCGGGCGCGGTGCTCGCCACCACGACCTCCTCGCTGCCGGTCATCGCCTGCGCCCGCGCCACCACGCGCCCGCAGGACGTCATCGGGATGCACTTCTTCAACCCGGCGCCGGCGATGAAGCTGGTCGAGATCGTCCGCACGGTCCTGACCGGCGACGACGTCCACGCCACCGTCCGCGAGGTGACCGCGAAGATCAGGAAGCACCCGGTGGACTGCGGCGACCGCGCCGGCTTCATCGTGAACGCGCTGCTCTTCCCGTACCTGAACAACGCGATCAAGATGGTCCAGGAGCACTACGCGACCCTGGACGACATCGACGCGGCCATGAAGCTCGGCGGCGGCTACCCGATGGGCCCGTTCGAGCTGCTCGACGTGGTCGGTCTGGACGTCTCGCTCGCGATCGAGCAGGTGCTGCACCGCGAGTTCCGCGACCCGGGCCTCGCCCCGGCCCCGCTCCTGGAGCACCTGGTGGCGGCCGGCTGCCTGGGCCGCAAGACGGGTCGCGGCTTCCGCGAATATGCCCGACGCTGAGTCCCGCACCGCCGGCTGGGGCGGACTGCTGAGTCCCCCGGGCACCGCCGGTGCCCCGGGGGCCTCCCCGCCCCCACCTGGGCACACTCCACCTCCGATGCAGTACGTTCGGACCATGCCCAAGGCCGCGAAGACACCCCGTGCCACGTCCCCGTCCGACGCTCCGGAGAGCGCGGCGGGCACCCGTGCCGCCGCACAGCGGCTCAAGATGCGCCGGGAGCTCGCCGCGGCCGCGATGGAGCTCTTCGCGACCAAGGGGTACGAGGCGACCACCGTCGACGAGATCGCGGCCACGGCCGGGGTCGCGCGGCGGACGTTCTTCCGGCATTTCCGGTCCAAGGAAGAGGCGATCTTCCCTGACCACGACGACACCCTCGTGCGGGCGGAGGCGGTGCTGAACGCCGCGCCGCCGCACGAGCACCCGCTCGACACGGTGTGCCGGGGCATCAAGGAAGTCATGAAGATGTACGCGGGGTCCCCCGCGGTCTCGGTGGAGCGCTACCGGCTCACCCGTGAGGTGCCGACCCTGCGGGAGCGGGAGATCGCCTCGGTCGCCCGTTACGAGCGGCTGTTCACCCGCTACCTCCTCGGGCACTTCGACGAGCGGGACCACCACGACGGCAACGACGACCCGCTGCTCGCCGAGGTGGCCGCGTCGGCGGTGGTCACCGCCCACAACCACGTGCTGCGCCGCTGGCTGCGGGCGGGCGGTCAGGGTGACGTGGAGGCCCAGCTCGACCACGCCTTCGCGATCGTCCGGGAGACCTTCGGCTCGGGCATAGGCGCCCGCCCGGTGCCCGCCGGGAGCGGCACCGCCGCCGTACCGGCGGAGTCGGCCGCCCCGGAGCCGCCGGCCGCCGCGACCGCGTCCACGACGGGCGACGTGGTGGTCGCCGTGGCGCGTACGGACGCTCCGCTCGACGAGGTCATGCGGACCATCCAGCAGGCGCTCAAGGGCGCCTGACACGCTCGACGAGGAGGGCCGTCCCCGGATTTCCGGGGGCGGCCCTCTGTGCGTTCCCGCAGCTCAGCCGCCATTTCGATCGATCATCGCTCATCCGTGACGGGCAGATTGCATCTGAGTGAAATTGTTGGCACGCAGTGCCTTGTCAGGTGACACGGCGTGCCATACGTTGATGTTGTCCGGGCGGCCGGAGCGCAGAGAACACACCTCGTGCTCCGGCTGTCCCCACCAGCCGACGGCCGGTGCGCCCGGACGCCTGCGTCACAGGCACCCCGCGCTCCACCACACAGCGCCGCCACCGCACCACCGAGCCGAACCGACGGCACACCTCCACAGCAGCACGTCCCGCCGTAACCCTCAGGCGTCCCTCCCTCAGGACGCTCACCGCCGGAGGCAACCCGTGAAGGAAATCCTGGCCGCGATCCAGTCGCCGGACGCCACGTCCGCCGACTTCGCGAACATCCCCCTGCCCGACTCGTACCGGGCCATCACCGTCCACAAGGACGAGCAGGAGATGTTCGTCGGCCTCGCCAGCCGCGACAAGGACCCCCGCAAGTCGCTCCACCTGGACGAGGTCGCCCTCCCCGAGCTCGGTCCCGGTGAGGCCCTGGTCGCCGTCATGGCCAGCTCGGTGAACTACAACTCGGTCTGGTCCTCGATCTTCGAGCCGGTGTCGACCTTCGCGTTCCTGGAGCGCTACGGCCGCCTCTCCGAGCTGACCAGGCGCCACGACCTGCCGCACCACATCATCGGCTCCGACCTCTCGGGCGTCGTCCTGCGCACCGGCCCGGGCGTCAACGCCTGGAAGCCCGGCGACGAGGTCGTCGCGCACTGCCTCTCGGTCGAGCTGGAGTCCTCCGACGGCCACAACGACACGATGCTCGACCCCGAGCAGCGCATCTGGGGCTTCGAGACCAACTTCGGCGGCCTCGCCGAGATCGCGCTCGTCAAGTCCAACCAGCTGATGCCGAAGCCCGGCCACCTCAGCTGGGAGGAGGCGGCGGCCCCCGGCCTCGTCAACTCCACCGCCTACCGCCAGCTGGTCTCCCGCAACGGCGCCGGCATGAAGCAGGGCGACAACGTCCTCATCTGGGGCGCGAGCGGCGGACTCGGCTCGTACGCCACGCAGTTCGCCCTGGCCGGCGGCGCCAACCCGATCTGTGTCGTCTCCTCCCCCGAGAAGGCCGACATCTGCCGGGCCATGGGCGCCGAGGCGGTCATCGACCGCAACGCCGAGGGCTACAGGTTCTGGAAGGACGAGAACAACCAGGACCCGCGCGAGTGGAAGCGGTTCGGCTCCAGGATCCGTGAGCTGACCGGCGGCGAGGACGTGGACATCGTCTTCGAGCACCCGGGCCGCGAGACCTTCGGCGCCTCGGTGTACGTCACCCGCAAGGGCGGCACGATCGTCACCTGCGCGTCCACGTCCGGCTACAACCACGAGTACGACAACCGCTACCTGTGGATGTCGCTGAAGCGGATCATCGGCTCGCACTTCGCCAACTACCGCGAGGCCTGGGAGGCCAACCGCCTGGTCGCCAAGGGCAAGATCCACCCGACGCTGTCGAAGGTCTACTCCCTGGAGGAGACCGGCCAGGCCGCGTACGACGTCCACCGCAACCTCCACCAGGGCAAGGTCGGCGTCCTCGCGCTCGCCCCGCAGGAGGGCCTGGGCGTCAGCAACCCGGAGCTCCGGGCCCAGCACATCGACGCCATCAACCGCTTCCGGAACATCTGAGGTCCCGAAGATGACAGAGCGCCAGAAGGACCGGCCGTGGCTCATGCGGACGTACGCGGGTCATTCGACCGCCGAGGCGTCCAACGAGCTGTACCGGCGCAACCTCGCCAAGGGTCAGACCGGCCTCTCGGTCGCGTTCGACCTGCCGACGCAGACCGGGTACGACCCCGACCACATCCTCGCCCGCGGCGAGGTCGGCCGGGTCGGCGTCCCCGTCTCGCACCTCGGTGACATGCGCCGGCTGTTCCAGGACATCCCCCTGGAGCAGATGAACACCTCGATGACCATCAACGCCACCGCCATGTGGCTGCTGGCGCTCTACCAGGTGGCCGCCGAGGAGCAGGGTGCGGACATCACCAAGCTCCAGGGCACCACCCAGAACGACATCGTGAAGGAGTACCTGTCGCGCGGGACGCACGTCTTCCCGCCCGGCCCCTCGCTCCGCCTCACGACGGACATGATCGCGTACACGGTCAACCACATCCCGAAGTGGAACCCGATCAACATCTGCAGCTACCACCTGCAGGAGGCCGGGGCCACGCCGGTCCAGGAGATCTCGTACGCGATGGCCACCGCGATCGCGGTCCTCGACTCGGTCCGCGACTCCGGCCAGGTCCCCGAGGACCGCTTCGGCGAGGTCGTGGCCCGCATCTCCTTCTTCGTGAACGCGGGCGTCCGCTTCATCGAGGAGATGTGCAAGATGCGCGCCTTCGGCCGCATCTGGGACAAGATCACCCTTGAGCGGTACGGCATCGAGGACGCCAAGCAGCGGCGCTTCCGCTACGGCGTCCAGGTCAACTCCCTCGGCCTGACAGAGGCCCAGCCGGAGAACAACGTCCAGCGGATCGTCCTGGAGATGCTGGCCGTCACCCTCTCCAAGGACGCCCGCGCGCGTGCCGTGCAGCTCCCGGCCTGGAACGAGGCCCTCGGCCTCCCCCGGCCCTGGGACCAGCAGTGGTCGCTGCGCATCCAGCAGGTGCTCGCCCACGAGTCCGACCTCCTGGAGTACGAGGACATCTTCGCCGGCTCGCACGTCATCGAGGCCAAGGTGGACGCCCTCGTCGAGGAGTGCCTCGCCGAGATCGACCGGATCCAGGAGATGGGCGGCGCGATGGCCGCCGTCGAGTCCGGCTACCTCAAGTCGCAGCTGGTCTCCTCGCACGCCGACCGGCGCGCCCGGATCGAGGCCGGCGAGGACAAGATCGTCGGCGTCAACATCTTCCAGTCGACCGAGGAGAACCCCCTCACGGCCGACCTGGACACGGCGATCATGACGGTCGACCCGGCCGTCGAGGCACGGGTCGTCGGCTCGATGAAGACCTGGCGCGACCACCGCTACCAGCCGCCGTTCAACCACCCGCGGCCCTGCAAGGCCCTGGAGCGCCTCAAGGAGGCCGCCAAGGGCACGGAGAACCTCATGGAGGCCACCCTGGAGTGCGCCCGCGCCGGGGTCACCACCGGCGAGTGGGCCGGGGCCCTGCGCGAGGTGTTCGGCGAGTTCCGCGCCCCGACCGGCGTCTCCTCCGCCCCGGTGGCCGTGACGGCCGAGGCGGGCACGCCGCTCGCCCTGGTCCGCGAGAAGGTGGCCAGGACCGCCGAGGACATGAACGTCGGGCGGCTGCGGCTGCTCGTCGGCAAGCCGGGCCTTGACGGGCACTCCAACGGGGCCGAGCAGATCGCCGTACGCGCGCGTGACGCCGGTTTCGAGGTGGTCTACCAGGGCATCCGGCTGACCCCCGAGCAGATCGTCGACGCCGCCCTGGCCGAGGACGTGCACTGCGTGGGCCTGTCGATCCTCTCCGGCTCGCACTCCGCGCTGGTCCCCGACGTCCTCGACCGCCTCCGTGAGGCGGGCGCCCTCGACATCCCGGTCATCGTCGGTGGAATCATTCCCAACGCCGACGCCGCAGAACTGAAGCGCGCGGGTGTCGCCGCCGTCTTCACACCGAAGGACTTCGGTATCACGGAGATCATCGGCCGTATCGTCGACGAGATCCGGCAAGCGAACAAGCTCAGCCCCCTGGAAAGTACGGAGGTCCTCGCATGACCAGCCCTGTGAACCGGCTCCGCCCCCGCCGCTCCTGCCTGGCGGTCCCCGGCTCCAACCCGCGCTTCCTCGAGAAGGCCCAGGGCCTCGCCGCCGACCAGGTCTTCCTCGACCTGGAGGACGCGTGCGCCCCGCTGGCCAAGCCCGAGGCCCGGCACACCATCGTGAAGTTCCTGAACGAGGGCGACTGGACCGGCAAGACCCGCGTGGTCCGCGTCAACGACTGGACGACCCACTGGACCTACCGTGACGTCGTCACGGTCGTCGAGGGCGCCGGCCAGAACCTCGACTGCATCATGCTGCCGAAGGTCCAGGACGCCCAGCAGATCGTCGCCCTCGACCTGCTGCTCACGCAGATCGAGAAGACCATGGGCTTCGAGGTCGGCAAGATCGGCATCGAGGCGCAGATCGAGAACGCCCAGGGCCTGACCAACGTCAACGCGATCGCGCAGGCCTCCCAGCGCGTCGAGACGATCATCTTCGGCCCGGCCGACTTCATGGCCTCCATCAACATGAAGTCCCTCGTCGTCGGCGAGCAGCCGCCCGGCTACCCGGCGGACGCGTACCACCACATCCTGATGAGCATCCTGATGGCGGCCCGCGCCAACAACCTCCAGGCGATCGACGGCCCCTACCTGCAGATCCGCAACCAGGAGGGCTACAAGGCGGTCGCGCAGCGCGCCGCGGCCCTGGGCTTCGACGGCAAGTGGGTGCTCCACCCGGACCAGGTCGCCGCCGCGAACGAGATCTTCTCGCCCTCGCAGGAGGACTACGACCACGCCGAGCTGATCCTCGACGCGTACGACTACTACACGTCCGAGGCCGGCGGGAAGAAGGGCTCCGCGATGCTCGGCGACGAGATGATCGACGAGGCCTCCCGCAAGATGGCCCTGGTCATCTCCGGCAAGGGCCGCGCCGCCGGCATGCAGCGCACCAGCAAGTTCGAGATCCCGGAGGCCTGAGTCCGATGCAGTTCGGCCGTACCTACGAAGAGTTCGAAGTCGGTGCCGTCTACAAGCACTGGCCCGGAAAGACGGTCACCGAGTACGACGACCACCTCTTCTGTCTGCTCACGATGAACCACCACCCGCTGCACATGGACGTGAACTACGCGGAGAACACGACCGACTTCAAGCGGAACGTGGTGGTCGGCAACTACATCTACTCGCTGCTGCTCGGCATGTCCGTGCCGGACGTCTCCGGCAAGGCCATCGCCAACCTGGAGATCGAGTCGCTGCGGCACGTGGCGCCGACCTTCCACGGCGACACGATCTACGGCGAGACGACGGTCCTCGACAAGACCCCGTCGAAGTCCAAGACCGACCGCGGCATCGTCTACGTCGAGACCAAGGGCTACAAGCAGGACGGCACCCTGGTGTGCGTCTTCCGCCGCAAGGTGATGGTCCCGACCGCCGAGTACATCGACGCGCGCGGCGGCGAGCAGCCCGGCCGCCCCGAGCTCATCGAGCCTTCCAAGAAGTCGGAGAAGTAAGCCATGGCGCGACTCGCCCAGACCCACGGTCTGACCGATGTCCAGCAGGAGATCCTCGCCACCGTCCGGGACTTCGTCGACAAGGAGATCATCCCGGTCGCGACGGAGCTCGAGCACCGCGACGAGTACCCGCAGCAGATCGTCGACGGGCTCAAGGAGCTCGGCGTCTTCGGCCTGATGATCCCCGAGGAGTACGGGGGCCTGGGCGAGTCGCTGCTCACCTACGCGCTGTGCGTGGAGGAGATCGCCCGCGGCTGGATGTCGGTCTCCGGCATCATCAACACCCACTTCATCGTGGCGTACATGCTCAAGCAGCACGGCACCCAGGAGCAGAAGGAGTACTTCCTTCCGCGGATGGCGGCCGGCGAGACGCGCGGCGCCTTCTCGATGTCGGAGCCGGGCCTCGGCTCGGACGTGTCGGCGATCACCTCGAAGGCCGTCAAGGACGGCGACGAGTACGTCCTCAACGGCCAGAAGATGTGGCTGACGAACGGCGGAACGTCAACGCTGGTGGCCGTTCTCGTCCGAAGTGACGAAGGACACCCGGAGGGCACGGCCCCCCACAAGTCGATGACGACCTTCCTCGTCGAGAAGGAGCCCGGCTTCGGAGAGGTCCGTCCGGGCCTCACGATCCCCGGCAAGATCGACAAGATGGGGTACAAGGGCGTCGACACGACCGAACTCATCATGGACGGACTGCGCATTCCGGCCAATCGTGTGCTCGGCGGGGTCACCGGCCGAGGGTTTTACCAAATGATGGACGGCGTCGAGGTCGGCCGCGTGAACGTGGCGGCCCGTGGTTGCGGTGTCGCGCAGCGTGCTTTCGAACTGGGCGTCTCTTATGCCCAGCAACGTCACACTTTCGGCAAGGCGATCGCCCAGCACCAGGCGATTCAGTTCAAGCTGGCCGAGATGGCTACCAAGGTCGAGGCCGCCCATGCCATGATGGTGAATGCAGCACGCAAAAAGGACTCCGGGGAACGAAACGACCTCGAAGCAGGGATGGCGAAGTACCTCGCCTCCGAGTACTGCAAGGAGGTCGTCGAGGACGCCTTCCGCATCCACGGTGGATACGGGTTCTCGAAGGAGTACGAGATCGAGCGCCTCTACCGCGAGGCCCCGATGCTGCTCATCGGTGAAGGTACCGCCGAGATCCAGAAAATGATCATTGGTCGGCGACTGCTCGAGGAGTACCGATTCCAGGGCTGATTGCCAGGTTTGGGTCGATTCGGCCGCGAAGAAGATCACACCCCGTGTTCGTCTTCCGGCCGTCGACTCGGTTCCTGGCTTGCCCAGTTGCGCCCCGCAACCGATAGCATCGCCGGAAAGCCGCCGTCCCCCTGTTGCCAGTGCGGCATCATCCGCTACGAAGGTCATCCATGCCCCACAGCCAAACCTCTGCACACCGCGACAGCCCCAAGGGCGTACGCATCGCACGCGGAGCATCGCCGTGGCTTCTGCCGACCGTCGCCACCGCGGCGCTCAGCCTCGTGCGCGCCCGGAAGTCGAAGCGCGCCGCGGCCATCGCCGTGCCGACCACCGCTCTCGCGGCCGGCATGCTGTGGTTCTTCCGCGACCCCGAGCGCGAGATCGCTCAGGGCCGGGTCATCTCCCCCGCCGACGGTGTGGTGCAGAGCATCATGCCGTGGAAGGACGGACGCACCCGGGTCGCCATCTTCATGAGCCCGCTGAACGTCCACGTCAACCGCGCGCCGCTGGCCGGCACGGTGACGTCCGTGGAGCACATCCCGGGCGGGTTCGTCCCGGCGTTCAACAAGGAGAGCGAGAACAACGAGCGCGTTGTCTGGCACTTCGACACCGAGCTCGGCGACATCGAGATGGTCCAGATCGCGGGTGCCGTCGCCCGGCGGATCGTGCCGTACATCCCGCAGGGCACGAAGGTCGAGCAGGGTGACCGCATCGGTCTGATCCGCTTCGGCTCGCGCGTCGACATCTACCTCCCCGAGGGTGTCGAGGTCGCGGTCGAGGTCGGCCAGGCCACCACCGCGGGGGTGACTCGCATTGACCGTGATTGATCCCGACACACGGACTGCCGACTGGGCCGCCGACGCCGAGGCGGAGGCGGCCGAAGAAGCCGAGGAGATGCCGCTGTCGCTGAGGCTGTCCATAGCGGACGCCCTCACGCTCGGTAACGCCACGTGCGGCTTCATGGCGGTGTACTTCACCACCACCGGCATCCTCATCCCGCACCTCACCGGCAGCAGCGAGAGCGGCATGGCGCGCAACAGCGCCGCCACCGCCGTGATCCTCATGCTGGCCGCGGCGATCTTCGACCTCTTCGACGGCATCGTGGCGCGCAAGCTCCGCAGCTCGCCGATGGGCGCCGAGCTCGACAACCTGTCGGACCTCATCAGCTTCGGTCTGGCCCCGGCCTACTTCGTGCTCGTGTACGGCATGGTCGCGGACGACGCGCAGCAGAAGGTCTCGGCGGTCGCCGCGATCGTGGTCCTCCTCGCGGTGGTCCTGCGGCTGGCCCGCTTCTCGTGCGTGACGATGAAGGACGGCATGTTCCAGGGCATGCCGAGCCCCTTCGGCGCGCTGACGGTCGTCTCGATCATCCTGCTCGAGCTGCCGTTCATCCCGACCCTGCTCGCGATCATCGGCACGGCGTGGCTGATGGTGAGCCGGGTGGAGTACCCGAAGCCGCGGGGTGTCCTCGCGGCGGCCATGCTCAGCTGGATCGTCGGAGCGATGGCGATGCTGGCCGCGTGGGCGTTCGACGCCCCGGGCGGTCAGATCCTGCTCCAGACCGGCTGCGCGCTCCAGGTCGTGATGGGCGCCGTGATCCCCCTCTTCGCGACGGCCCGCCGGGTGAACACCTTCCGCGGCAACCGGCGTGAGAGCCGGGAGGCGCGGGCGGCCCAGCTGCCGTAGCGGACGGCGTACGAAGGGCCCGGGAGGCGATCCGCCTCCCGGGCCCTTTCGCATGCCCTGGAGCTGTTCGAAGCAGAGCGTGGCGGCCCCCCGACCACCAGTCCCCCACCGCCGCGTGGGCAATCGCCCCAGCGGAACGATTGCCCACGACGGGCGGAGCGGGTCCTACGACAGGAAGTCGCGTGCGATGTTCGAGGCCGACATTTCGAGGAGCGGGCCCGCGTTCGCGATGCACTTCGCCGTGTCCGGTTCGAGGTCCGTGAGGGGGTAGGCGCGGCGGATGCCGGCCGTGCCCAGGGCCTCGGGCGGGAGGGCGAGGCGGCCGCAGACCGCGACGACCTCCTTGCCGGCGGCACGGGCGGCGGCGGCGACGCCGGCCGGGGCCTTGCCGTGGAGGGTCTGCTCGTCGAGGGAGCCCTCGCCGGTGATGACGAGGGTCGCGCGCTCAAGGGCGGGCGCGAAGCCGAGGACCTCCAGCATCAGCTCGATCCCGGGCCGGAAGCTCGCGCCGAGGATGAGCGCGCCGTACCCGATGCCGCCCGCACCGCCCGCACCGGGCGCGACGGCCGCTTCGGCGGCGCGCGGCCCGACGGCCTTCTCCAGGACCGTGGCGAAGTGGGCGAGGGCCGCGTCGAGGGTGCGGACGTCGTCCGGCGTGGCGCCCTTCTGGGGACCGTAGACGGCGGGCGCGCCCTTGGGTCCGGTGAGCGGGTTGTCGACGTCGCTCGCGAGGATCAGGTCGACGGAGGCGAAGCGGGGGTCGAGCCCGCTGAGGTCGGCCGTGGCGAGCTCGGCGAGGGCCGCGCCGCCGGGTCCGACGGGCTCGCCGGCCGCGTCGAGGAAGCGGGCGCCGAGCGCGGCGAGCATGCCGGCGCCGCCGTCGGTGGTGGCGCTGCCGCCGACGCCGAAGACGAGGGTGGTCGCACCGGCGTCGAGGGCGGCGCGGAGCAGCTCTCCGGAGCCGTACGTGGTCGCCGTGAGAGGCGCGAACACGCCGGTCGGGAGCAGCTGGAGGCCCGAGGCCTCCGCCATCTCGACGACCGCGGTGGTGCCGCGCAGCGCGTACGCCGCGGTGACCGGCTCGCCGAGCGGGCCCGTCACGCGGACCTCGCGCCGCTCGAAGCCGGCCGCGACGGCCGCCGCGACGGTGCCGTCGCCGCCGTCGGCGACGGGCAGTGTCTCCACCGTGAGCTCGGGGACGACCCGCCGCAGTCCTGCTGTGACCCGCTCCGCGACCTGCACGGCCGTGAGCGAGCCCTTGAACTTGTCGGCCGCCACGAGCACGTGAGCGACCTGAGTTGCTGCTCCGTCCGTCACCTTGCATCCCTTGCTTTCGAACGTGCAGTCGCGCCGAGGCAGACCCTATCCGTACGTCCAGACGGCGTGCCACCCCCTGATAAGGGGATATTCCGCACCATAGTGGGGTCGCATGAGCGCGGAAAAGATCATTCCGGACGGCAAGGTCATCGGGATCGGGGTGGCGGCCGTGATCGCGGTCGTCGGCTGGGCGGCGCTGGGCGGGGATTCCTTCGACAGCGCCTCCTCCTCGGCCCTGAGCTGGGTGTTGTCGAATTTCGCCTGGCTTTTCGTGGTCGCCGCGGACACCTTTCTGGTGCTGTGCGTGGTGATCGCGCTGAGTCGTTTCGGCCGGATCAGGCTGGGCCCGGACGACTCGGAGCCGGAGTTCACGAACCTGGCGTGGATCGCGATGATGTTCAGTGCCGGAATGGGCATCGGGCTGATGTTCTACGGGGTCGGGGAGCCGCTGACGCATTTCCTGAGCCCTCCCCCGGCGACCGGGGTCCCGCCGGAGTCGGGTGCGGCGGCCAGGACGGCCCTGGAGTACTCGTTCTTCCACTGGACGCTGACCCCGTGGGCGATCTACGGCATCGCGGGCCTCGCGCTCGCGTACGCGGGTTTCCGCAAGGGCCGGGGGAACCGGCTGAGCTCCGCCTTCGTGCCGCTGATGGGGGCGCGCCGGGCGGCGTCCTGGCCGGGCAAGGCGATCGACCTGCTCGCGGTGTTCGCGACCGTGTTCGGCACGGCGACGAGTCTGGGGCTCGGCGCCCTCCAGGTCGCGGAGGGGCTGAACCTGACGATGGGCGTGAGGAACTCCACGGCCACGCAGCTGATCATCATCGTGGCGCTGTCGGCGGCGTTCGTGCTGTCGGCGTTCTCGGGTCTCCACAAGGGCGTGAAGTGGCTGTCCACGCTGAACATCGTGCTCGCGGCCTGCCTGATGGTCTTCGTGTTCCTGCTGGGCCCGACGGTCTACATCCTGGACACGATCCCGGCCTCCGTCGGCGGCTACCTCTTCCAGCTGCTGCCGATGGCCAGCCGGACGGGCGCGTTCACCGACCGTGCCTGGCTGGGCACGTGGACGATCTTCTACTGGGCGTGGTGGCTGTCCTGGGCGCCGTTCGTCGGCACGTTCATCGCCCGGATCTCGCGCGGCCGGACGATCCGCGAGTTCCTGGTGGGCGTGCTCCTCGTGCCGTCGGGGGCGACGGTGGTGTGGTTCTGCGTGATGGGCGGGACCGCGATCCGGCTCCAGTCGACGGGCGCGGCGGATCTGGCGACGGCGATGAAGGACGGCGCCGAGGCCTCGCTCTTCGCGATGCTGGAGGCGCTGCCGATCGGGACGGTGACGTCGGTCCTCGCGATGCTGCTCGTGATGACGTACTTCATCACGAGCGCCGACTCGGCCTCGCTGGTGATGGGTTCGCTGACGAGCCGCGGCTCGCTGCATCCGCCGACCTGGCTCGTGGTGACCTGGGGTGTCCTGATGGCCGCCGTGGCGGCGGTGCTGCTCGTGGCGGGCGGTCTGAGCTCCCTGCAGACGGCGACGATCCTGGTGGCGCTGCCGTTCGTGGTGGTGATGCTGGTGCTGTGCTTCGCGCTCCTGAAGGAGCTGCGGGAGGATCCGGGCGCGGGTCCGGCCCGGCACCCGGCGATGCACGGGCTGCGGGACGCGGTGCGGAGCCTGGTCGGGGAGGCGATGACCGAGCAGGCCGGCGACCGGCGCCCACGGCCCCGGGAGGCGGCGGAGGCCCGTACCGGAGCGGAGCCGCCCGAGGACTGACGGTCGACGCGCGCGGGGGCGGCCGGGGTCCAGGCCCCGGGTGTACCCGGCTTGCCGGGTCCATGCCCCCGCCCGCGCCCGGCCGCAGGGTCCGTGCCTCGGCGTGCGCCCGGCGGCAGCGTCCGTGCCCCGGCGCGCGCCGGGCCGTCTGATTCGGTACACCGGAGGTATGGGGTTCGCACACGGGGAGCTCGGGGACCGGATCCTGGGCGGCTGGACGGGCCGGATCGCCGGGAACATGCTGGGCAAGCCCGTGGAGCGCGGGGACCACTGGACCCGGGACCGCATCGACGCGTACCTGCGGCTGACCGGGGCGCTCCCGCTCACGGACTACCTCCCTCCGCCGCCGCCCGGGGCGGAGGGCTTCGAGCTGCGGCCCGAGTGGGAGCGGTGCGTGCGGGGCGGGATCGACGGCAGCTGCCGGGACGACGACGTCGACTGGTCGGTCCTGGGCCTGCACCTGCTGGAGACGCGCGGCTTCGCGTTCACCACCGAGCAGGTCGGCGAGGAGTGGCTGCTGCGGCTGCCGTACCTGCAGACGTTCACGGCGGAGCGGGTCGCCTACCGGAACCTCGCCGACGGGCTGCGGCCGCCGCTGACGGCCACGTACGACAATCCGTACCAGGAGTGGATCGGCGCGCTGATCCGGGCCGATGTGTACGGCTGGACGTGTCCGGGCGACCCGCGCCGCGCCGCCTCGCTGGCCCGCCGGGACGCGGTCCTCTCGCACACCGGGAACGGCGTGTACGGGGCGATGTGGGCGGCCGCCCTCATCGCCGCGGCCTTCACCGCGCCGGACGTGCGCTCCGCCCTGGAGGCCGGCCTGGAGCGGGTGCCGGCGAGCAGCCGGCTGGCCAGGGCCGTACGGGGCACGATCGCGCTGTACGAGTCGGGACTCGGCTGGTCGGAGACCCTCGCCGAGCTCGCGGAGCGGACGGCGGGCCTCGGCTGGATCCACACCGTCCCGAACGCGGCCGTCCTCACGGCCGGACTCCTGTACGGGGAGGGGGACTTCACCCGGACGATCACGCTCACCGTCCGCGGCGGCCTGGACACCGACTCCAACGGGGCGACGGCGGGCTCGGTGGCCGGGGTCCGCTGCGGCGCGGCCGCGATCCCGCCGCAGTGGTCGGAGCCCCTGCGCGACCGGGTGCGCAGCGCCGTCTTCGGCTTCGACGGGATCCGCGTCAGCGAACTGGCGGAACGGACGCTGCGGTTGGCCGAGCAGGTCTGAGAATCCCGTACGTCAGCCCTGCGGGGGCTCCGGTGGGACGATCTCGCCGGTGCGCTGCGGTTCGTCCCGGCTGACGGCGCGTGCCTCGGTGCGGTGGCCGCGGGCGATGTAGTCGCGGACCACCGCCTCGACGGCGTCCTGGGGGTTGCCGATGCCTGCCAGGACCATGACTTCCACGACGAGTTCGGCGTCGAGACCGATGTTCACCTTGGCCATGGCGGGAACCTAACATCCCGCTCAGAACAGGGCGTCCGGTTCCGCCGTACCCGATTCGAAGGCGAGGAGCCGCTGCTTGCGGTCCAGGCCGCCGCCGTAGCCGGTGAGGCTTCCGCCCGCGCCGATCACCCGGTGGCAGGGGACGATGATGCCGACGGGGTTCTTGCCGTTGGCGAGGCCCACGGCCCGGGAGGCGCCGGGGCTGCCGAGCTCCTCGGCGAGTTCTCCGTACGTCCGGGTCTCCCCGTACGGGATGCGCAGGAGCTGCTCCCAGACGCGCAGCTGGAACGGGGTGCCGACGAGGTTCAACGGCAGGTCGAACGCGGTGAGTTCGCCCGCGAAGTAGGCGTCGAGCTGGCGGATCGCCTCGCCGAAGGGGCGCGGGTCGGGCTCGCCGAAGGTCTCCTCGGGCGGGCGGTGCCGCTGGCCGGTCATGTGGAGGCGGCTGAGGACGCCGTCGACGGCGACCAGGGTCAGCGGGTCGTAGGGGCTGTCCACGACGGTGTGCTGGACGACGGGCATGGGACGGGGTCCTTTACGCGGGCAGGAGGTTGATCGGGTGGTCGTCGGTCGCCCAGAGGTACTGGACGGCGTAGGCCCGCCAGGGGCGCCAGTGCGCGGCGCGGGCCGTGAGCGCGGCCGGGGTGCCGGGCAGTCCGAGGCCTTCGGCGGCGCGGCGGACACCGAGGTCGCCGGGGAGGAAGGCGTCGGGGTCGCCGAGGGCCCGCATGGCGATGACCTCGGTGGTCCAGGGGCCGAAGCCGGGCAGGGCGAGCAGCCGGGCGCGGGCCTCCTCGCGGTCGTCGGCGGGGCCGAGCGGGAGCGTGCCGTCGGCGAGGGCCCGGACGAGGGTGAGGAGGGTGGTGCGGCGGCTGCGCGGCAGGGCGAGGCTCTCGGGGTCGAGGGCGGCGAGCGCCTCGGGGCCGGGGAAGAGGTGGGTGAGCCCGCCCTCGGGGTCCTCGACGGGGACGCCGTGCGCGGTGACGAGGCGGGCGGCGTGGGTGCGGGCGGCGGCGGTGGAGACCTGCTGGCCGAGGACGGCCCGTACGGCGAACTCGGCGGGGTCGACGGTGCCGGGCACCCGGCGGCCGGGCGCCTTGCCGACCAGCGGGGCGAGCAGCGGGTCGGCGCGGAGGCGCTCGTCGACGGCGACGGGGTCGGCGTCGAGGTCGAGGAGCCGGCGGCAGCGGCTGATCGCGTGGGTGAGGTCGCGCGGGTCCGTGAGGAAGAGGCGGCAGGCGATGTGGTCGGGTCGCGGGGCGAGGGAGACGATGCCGTGTCCGTACGGGAGGCTCAGCGTCCGCCGATAGGCGCCGTCGCGCCACTCCTCCACGCCGGGGACGGCGGTCGCGGCGAGGTGGCCGAAGAGGTTGGAGGGTTCGAGGGGGGCGCGGAACGGCAGCCGGAGGCTGATGACGCCGGGGGTGGCGGCCGCCCCGAGCGGTGCCCGGCGGGTGGCGCGGGCGCGGAGCTCGCCGGGGGTGAGGGCGAAGACCTCGCGGACGGTGTCGTTGAAGGTGCGGATGGAGGAGAAGCCGGCGGCGAAGGCGATCTCGCCGAAGGGCATCGGGGTGGTCTCGATGAGCAGCCGGGCGGTCTGGGCGCGCTGGGCGCGGGCCAGGGCGAGGGGTCCGGCGCCCAGCTCGGCGAGGAGCTGGCGTTCGATCTGCCGGGTGGACCAGCCGAGCCGCCGGGCGAGGCCGGGGACTCCCTCGCGGTCGACGACGCCGTCCTGGATGAGGCGCATGGCGCGGGCGACGGCGTCGGCACGGACGTTCCACTGGGGCGAGCCGGGGCTGGTGTCGGGCCGGCACCGCTTGCAGGCCCGGAATCCGGCGCGCTGGCAGGAGGCGGCGCTGGGGTGGAACTCCATGTTCTCGGGCTTGGGCGGGACGGCGGGGCAGCTGGGCCGGCAGTAGATCCGGGTGGTGCGGACGGCGGTGAAGAACACGCCGTCGAAGCGCGCCTCCTTGGACTGGACGGCCCGCACGCAGCGCTCGGTGTCGGTGTGCATGGTTCCAGGATCGGGGACGGACGGCTCGCGGGCTGGCGAGAAAACGACATGGACGTCCGCCCCCGTGTCTCCGGGTGATCTCTACTCGAAGCGGGTGGTGTCCCCCGCGCCGCGGCGGACGACCTCGGGCTCGCCGCTGGAGAAGTCGACGACGGTGGTGGGCTCGGTGCCGCAGTCGCCGGAGTCGAGCACCGCGTCCACCTGGTGGTCGAGCCGCTCCTTGATCTCCCAGCCCTGGGTCAGCGGCTCGGCCTCGTCGGGCAGCAGCAGGGTGCTGGAGAGCAGCGGCTCGCCGAGTTCGGCGAGGAGGGCCTGGGTGACCACGTGGTCGGGGATGCGGACGCCGACGGTCTTCTTCTTGGGGTGCAGCAGCTGCCGGGGCACTTCCTTCGTCGCCGGGAGGATGAAGGTGTACGCGCCGGGGGTGGACGCCTTGACGGCGCGGAAGACGTCGTTGTCGATGTGCACGAGCTGGCCCAGCTGGGCGAAGTTCGCGCACATCAGCGTGAAGTGGTGCCGGTCGTCGAGGTCGCGGATGGCGCGGATGCGGCTGATGCCGTCGCGGCTGCCGAGGGCGTAGCAGGAGTCGGTCGGGTACGCGACGAGCGCCCCGTTCCGGATGGAGTCGGCCACCGCGCCGATGGTGCGGGGCTGGGGATTGTCGGGGTGCACGTCGAAGTACTTGGCCATGCCGACCAGTCTATTTTCGCAGGCTCCGCCAGACGGCCTTCGCCGCATTGTGCCCGGACATGCCGTGCACGCCGGGGCCGGGCGGGGTCGCGGAGGAGCAGAGGAACACCGCCGGGTGCGGGGTCGCGTAGGGGCGCAGCGAGAGCGTGGGGCGCAGCAGGAGCTGGAGGCCGCGGGCGGCGCCGCAGGCGATGTCGCCGCCGATGTAGTTGGCGTTGCGCTCGGCGAGTTCGGCCGGTCCCGCGGTGGCGCGGGCCAGGACGCGGTCGCGGAAGCCGGGGGCGAAGCGCTCGATCTGCCGTTCTATGGCCTCGGTGAGGTCGCCGCGCCAGCCGTTGGGCACATGGCCGTACGCCCAGAAGACGTGCTTGCCCTCGGGGGCGCGGGAGGGGTCGACGAGGCTGGGCTGGGCGGTGATGAGGAAGGGCGCGTCGGGGGCGGTGCCGGAGGAGGCCTGGCGCAGGGCGGTGCCGATCTCGCCGGCGGTGGGGCCGACCTGGACGGTGCCGGCCCGGCGGGCCTCCTCGGCGGTCCAGGGCACGGGCCCGTCGAGCGCGTAGTCGATCTTGAAGGCGCTGGCGCCGTACTTGTAGTGGTCGTAGTGCCCGCCGAAGCCGGCGATCCGGGCGAGGGCGGTGGGCGAGGTGTCGAAGACGTAGGCGCGGGCCGGCGGCAGGTCGTCGAGCCGCTTGACCTCGAAGTCGGTGTGGACGGCGCCGCCGAGGTCCTTGAGGTACGCGGCGAGGGCGTCGGAGATCGACTGCGAGCCGCCCCTGGGCATCGGCCAGCCGCCCGCGTGCGCGGCGAGCGCGAAGACCAGGCCGACGGCGCCGGTGGCGAGGCCGTCGAGGGGGGCGATGACATGGCCGACGAGCCCGGCCAGGAGCGCGCGCGCCTTCTCGTCCTGGAACCTGCGCATCAGCCAGGTGGACGGCGGCAGCCCGGCGAGGCCGAAGCGGGCGAGGGTGACCGGGTCGCGGGGCAGCGCGGTGAGCGGCAGCTGCATGAAGTCGCTCGCGAGCGTGTCCCACTTGCCGAGGAAGGGGGCGACGAGCCTGCGGTACGTCCCGGCGTCGCGCGGTCCGAAGGAGGCGGCGGTCTCGGCGACGGAGCGGGCGAGGACGGCGGCGGTGCCGTCGTCCCAGGGGTGGGCCATGGGCAGTTCGGGGTGGAGCCATTCCAGGCCGTACCGGTCGAGCGGCATCGTCTTGAAGACGGGCGAGCCGGCGCCGAGCGGGTGCACGGCGGAGCAGGGGTCGTGGCGGAAGCCAGGGAGGGTGAGCTCCTCGGTCCTGGCGCCGCCGCCGACGGTGGGCTTGGCCTCGAAGACGGCCACGGACAGCCCGCGGCGGGCCAGTTCGACAGCGGCCGTGAGTCCGTTGGGTCCCGCCCCCACGACGACGGCATCGAGCATCGACGTCTCGTTCGTCACCTTCGGACTCCTTCGTCAGCCGATGGCCAAGGCTCCCAGGATAGGCGGGTGGGGAACGGCGTCTCACGCACCCCCGAGGAGCGTCCGGATCCGCTCGGCGGTCGCCGCGTCCCGGGCGGTCGTGAACGGCAGCGCGTTCCCCCCGGCTATGCGGAACGGCTCCCCCGCGATCGTCGTGGTCGCGCCGCCGGCCTCGGCGACCAGGAGGAGTCCGGCGGCGTGGTCCCAGGCGTACTCCCAGGAGAACGCGGTGCCCGCCAGCTCTCCGCGTGCCACGGCGAGGTACTCGAGCCCGGCCGAGCCGCAGGGGCGCGGACGGACGCCCTCGACCGCCAGGCCGAGCAGGGCGCGCTTCTGGTCCGGGGTGGTGTAGTCGGGGTGCGAGGTGGCGACCTCCAGGACTTCGCCGGGCGCCGGTGAACCCGACCGTATCGCCTGCCCGTTGAGGGTGGCGCCGCGGCCGCGCACGGCGACGGCGAACTCCTCCAGGACGGGCGCGTAGGTCCAGGAGGCGAGCACCTCGCCGCGCTGGGCGAGGGCGACGAGGGTGCAGAAGCCGGGGTCGCCGTGGACGAACTGCCGGGTGCCGTCGACCGGGTCGACGATCCAGACGGGGGCGTCGCCGCGCAGCGCCTCGTAGAGGCCCGGGTCGGCGTGGACGGCCTCCTCGCCGACGACCACGGAGCCCGGCAGCAGGGCGGTGAGGGACGCGGTGAGGTGCGCCTCGGCGGCCCGGTCGGCGACGGTGACCAGGTCGTGCGGCCCGTTCTTCTCGACGATGTCGTCGGCGGCGAGCTGCCGGAAGCGCGGCATGATCTCGGCCGCGGCCGCCTTGCGGACGGCCTCCTCGACCTCGGTCGGGCGCCCACCGACGACCTGCTCAAAGAAGTCTTCGATCATGCCTCCAGCTAAGCACGGGCCGCTGACAACCGGAATGCCGCACTTGTCATCCTCCGTTTCCCCGCGGAGCACCCTTTGGCTGATTTCACCCCTTACACACAGTGAACCGTGGCGGGGACACGCCAGGTGGGCAGGTACTTCACGGGGGTGACCGCGAAGAATTCCCGCCATGATTCACTGACTGGATTCACTGTTCTCAGTTCACAGTGCAGTCAATATGTTGAATGGGAGATCGGTTGTCCAGGGAAGGGGGGCAGGGTGCTTCACACAGCCGGCGGGAGTGTTCGGGACACCGCCACCGTCTTCCACGCCTCCGCCGCCAGATCCAGGTATCCGGCACCTTCGGATTCCTCGGCGACGCTCTGCGCCAGCCGAACCCCCTCGTGGCTCCGGCCCAGTCTCATGGCGGCCTCGGCACGCAGCAGCCTCGTCCGCAACCTGTCGTGGAAGGTGAGCAGCCCCGTCTCCTCCGCGGCTGCCGCCTCGGCCAGGGCGTCGGCCGGCCGGCCTTCCACGAGGTGCACACGGGCCGATACCGCCGTGAGTTCGGCGTGATGGATGGGTTCTCCCACGTAGCGGAACGCATCGGCCACCTCGTGGAGCCAGGTCTGGATCTCGGAGGAGGAAGGCTCGGGGCACCGCAGTTCGAGGGACACCGCGGCCAGCCTCAAGCGCGCCCAGCCGAGCAGGTCGCGTCGGCTGTCCATGGCGGACAAGGCCTGCGCGATCAGCTCCCTGCCTTCCTGGAAGAGTCCCTGCCGGATTCTCACACCGGAGCACGTCCAGTACGCCTGGACCGCGGTCTCCGCGGGGGCGTCGGCTGCCATGTGCAGGACGTCGGGAACGCGTGCGGCGGCCTGCGCCAGCAGGCCGGCCTCGGTTTCCGCGGCGATCAGGGCCAGGCGGACGCTCACCTTGAGGGCATGGGCACCGGAGGGAAACGCGTCGACCAGGGAAAGCGCCTCCTGGGCGGCGGTCCGGGCTTCGGCGATGCCCCCCAGCTTGCGTTCCGCCCCGGAAAGCTCGGCAAGCAGCCGGCCGAGCAGACAGGGAGAGTCCCAATTCCTGGTGAGAACGACCAACTGACGCAGATCCTCGCGTCGGCCGACGGGGTCCTTCTCGGAGCGGGCGAGGGAGCGGGCCCATAGCGCCTGCCAGGCCCAGTCCTCCGGAAGCCGCGCCGGTTGTCCGCAGCGCGACTCCAGCAAGTCCATGACCCTGGACAGGTCCTTGTCCGCCAGAGCCGTGGAGACCTCGGCCATGGTGGCGCCCCAGGAGTCCTGGACGCCGTCACTCGCCACCAGTTCGGCGACGCGGAGTCCGAGTTTCCCGGCCAGGTGGCGAAGGGTCTCTTCGGACGGCAGGCGACTACCGCTTTCGATGCGCGAGACATAGCTCGTGGAGACCGGCCCACCGGCCAGATCCCCCTGCGTCAGTCCGCTTTCGAGACGAAGTCTTCTCAGCCGCCGCCCGAAGGAAGGCTGCTCGATCTCCATGCAACGTCCTCTGATCCGATAGGAGAGTCACATGCCCCGCAGCGTTCGAAAGTTCACACCTATGCAACTCGCCGCTCACGTGATGATCGGCGACAGCGGCGCTACTGCCGGCATCGAAGAGATGTCCCTGATGCCCGTCGAGATCGAGTGGCCGTAATCGGGTGGCCGGAGCGGAATGCGTGTGCTCGATGACTGCCGATCTCACTCCGATGGTTGCCTTGTGGGCCGAAGCGGAGCAGCTGATGCGCCAGTGGACACGGTTCGACAGCGTTGACTCTCCGAATGAGTCAAGTGCAGACATGTTACGAGGCAAGTTCATGCCCCGTCCATGACTCGTACCGACTGAACGATGGACTCTTCGCAGAGGATGGAGCGAAATACTGACATATGTCAGCAATGGGGTCGGTCGGGGTCATGGCGACCCGGGCCCGGTAACGCCCCCCACGTCCGCGCTGATGCATATCCTCACGCCCTCATGGCATTTCCTTTGCGTGCGCGTCAGGCAGACAAGGGAAGTGGCCGAAAGTCGTCGACTTGTTTGGAGGGGTGGCTTGATCGGCCCGTGCCGACAGGAGACGCCGGACGCCATGCTATCGTCCTGAATCACTGCGCTCGACATGCGAATTTCCCGCGCGCGACCGGCACATGGAAGGAATATGAGGAACATTTCAGTCCGGCATGACGTGCCGTATTACGCGCAATGGGAATCCGCAGAGCTCGTCCCGGACCTGCTTTCCGGCCACACAAAGGCCGAGGATGATCCTTCATGGCGCAGTTCGGGGGCGGATACCGCCGAGGAATACGCCTTCTGGTCCTGGCGTATCTGCGGCATGGCCTGCCTGCGCATGGCCCTCGCCTACTGGAACCTCAACCCGCCGAATCTCATGACCCTGGCCCGGGAGTTCCTGGACGCCGGCGCGTACGTACGCCGTGAGGACGGCGTGGACGGCCTCATCTACGCTCCGTTCGCCGCGCACGCCGCGCGACGGTGGGACATCGAGGCCGAAGTCCACGGGACGCTGGCGATCGAGGAGATCCCGGACCACCTCGAAGACGGCAAGCTGGTCATGCTCTCCGTCCACCCCTCGATCCGCGAGCCGGACGGTACGCCGCCCGGCCGCGGTGGGCATCTGGTCCTCGCCGTCGGCTGCACGCCCAGCCACCTACTGATCCACAACCCGTCGGGCCTGCCTGGCGCATCGCAGCGTTTCGCCGAGGTGCCATGGCAGGCACTGCCTCGGTTCTTCGCGCAACGGGGCGTCACCCTGGGGATCACGGGTCGGTAGGGGCCGGGCCCGGCTCAGCCGAGGATGCAGTCGCTCCAGGTCTCATCGTCGATGTTGCCACCGGAGACCACGCAGAGTGCCACCTTGTGGGGATCGGGATTCCGCAGTGCGGCCGCGAACGCCGCCGCGCCCGCTCCCTCGGCCCGGATACCGGCCTCGGCCCACAGGATGCGCATCGCCCGGTGCAGTTCCACGTCGTCGACGGTGTGTACCTCCAGGCCGTACTCCCGGCAGGCCTGGAAGGACCGGGCGCCGATCCGCCGGACCAGGAGCCCTTCCGGCAGGCCCTGCGCAGAGTCCAGAGCGATCCGGCGCCCCGCCCGCAGTGACATCCGCATCGCCGGTGCGCCCTGGTACTCGACGCCCACGATCCTGGTGGCGGTGTCGCCCCACTCGGCGATGCCCGCCGCCACCAGGCCGCCCCCGCCCACGGGCACGAACGCGGCGTCGGGCAGGCCGGCCTCCTCACGCACCTCCCGGTAGAGGCTTCGATGGCCCTCGATGACGTCGGGATCGTCGAAGCTGTGCACGAAGATCGCGGCGCTCTCGTCCGCGTACCTGCGCGCGAGGACCTCGCAGTCGTCGTAGCCGCCCTCCACGAGGACGACCTCGGCGCCGGCTCCGGTGATCCTCTGCCGCTTGGCCAGCGGAGTCGTTCGCGGAACGAACACCCGAAGGGGTAGGCCGCGGGCCGAGGCCGCCGCCGCCAGACCGGACGCGTGGTTCCCGGTGGAGGCCGTGACCAGTGTGCTTCCGGCCGGTAACCCCGCCACTTTGTGGGAGTTGCCCCGGTACTTGAACGCCCCGGATATCTGGGCGGTCTCATCCTTGACCAGGATGCCCCGCCAGCCGTGCGGCTGGAGCCGGACGACGCGGGTGCGAATCGGCTGGAGTCGTTCCTTCAGTTGTACTGACATGACTGTCCCATCAGTGTCGTGACCACATGCGTGCGTTCACTCCATCGCCCGGTCAGTGACTGATGTCGTATTCCTTGACCTTGTCGCGTGCGGGACGGGAGTCGAAGTCCCCGGACGCGGCGATGACGAGGTCGGTGACGGTCCGGCCGCTTGCCGCGAGCGCCATCGGGAAGATGCTGCCGGACATCAGACCGGGCAGGGTGTTGATCTCCAGGAAGTAGACGTCGTCGTCCCTGACCAGGAAGTCGCAGCGCGCGAAGGTCGCCACCTCGGTGGCTTCGAACAGCGCGTGCGCGTACTCGCGGATGGTCTTGGTGGTCGGGTCCTCGGCACACAGTTCGATACGCGCACGCCCCTTGACGTGCTTCTCCTCGTGACCGAAGAAACCCTGCGACACCACCTCCGCCACCGGAAGGTCGACGAGGCGTCCGTCCTCCCGGTACACGCTGCAGGAGTACTCGCGGCCGCTGACGAACTCCTGCACCAGCACCTGGTCGTCGTACGGCGCGGCCTCCGCGACCGCCTTCGCCAGCTCCTGTTCGTCCGGATCGTTCAGGCACGTGGTGAGCAGCGAAGCGCCCATGCGGTTGGGTTTGACGACGACGCGACCAGGCCCGATCTCCCGCAGGACGCGCTGTGCGTCGAACGAGTCCGCGCGGACCAGAACGGAGCGCGGAGCGCGCAATCCCGGCAGCAGAGCGGTCGCCACGGCGGCCTGGAGGTACTTGTCCATGCCCAGGGCCGAGGCGAGTACGGGGCCGAAGTTCCCCCGGATCCCCGCGACTTCGGCCAGGCCCTGCCAGCCGCCGTCCTCGCCTTCGTTCCCGTGCAGCAGGGAGAACACGAACGCGCCGCCCGACCTGAGCCGTTCGATGGCAGCGCCCAGCGACAAGACCTCCCCCGCGCGGAGCGCGTTCTCGTCCTCGGGCCAGGGTCCGCCGCCGAAGAAGTGGACCGTACCGGTGCGGCCGACATAGAAGACGGAGTCGACCACGACGCGGTTCGGCTCTTTGAGCAGTTCGTGCAGTACATGGTGATAGCCGTGCAGGGATGCATCGTGCTCGGTGCTCCGGCCGCCAACAAGAAGGGTGATGTTCAAGGACATGAAACGCCCCGGGATTGATGGATGGAGTGGAGTCCTACAGGACTGCGACGCTCAAGCTAGGTAGGCCCAGACAAGGGAGTCAATGCATGCGTCAGCAATTTGACTGATAGTTGACAACCTGGGCTGAGAACCTACCCCTCACCCCCGCGAGCGAGGCTTCCAACGAAGCAACTAGGCGCATCCCTTGGCCTAAATAGGCACAACTACGACCCTTTCGCCGCACAGCGCGGAGTCATGAATGTGACTGCGATGTTGACTAGGTGTGCGGTCGCTCGTAGGTTGCTCGCCGGTAGCACCAAGCCCCCTCCGTTCATGAGGAGTTGCGCGTGACCCGTGAGAAGAATCTGCCCAGGCTCGTCTTCCTCGACGGTCCGGGCCCGCCTCCCCCGGCGTGGTACCTGCCGAAACTCACCGAGAACTTCGAGGTCCACATCCTGTGGGCCCCCACAGGGGATGCCGAGAAGGACGCGTCGCACGCCCGGACGCTCAGTCAGTTCTGCGCCCATTCGCCCCTCCTGGGCGGCGATGATGCCGTGGGTGCCGTTCTGGAGTTCTCCCGGAAGTGGCGTCCGGAGGGAATTCTCGGGTTCAGCGAGCTGGTCGTGACGGAGACCCATGCGGCGGCCCTCGAACTGGGGCTGCCGGCGAACTCACCCGAATCCCTGCCCGCCCTGAGGAGCAAGGAGGAGCAGCGCACCGCGCTGGCCAAGGGCGGAGTCCCGGTGCCGAGGTTCGCTTCCGTGCTCTCGCTGCCCGATCTGGTGAGGGCGGTGGCCGAGGTGGGCCTGCCCGCTGTCCTCAAGCCGTCGGCCGGCGTCGGCAGCATGGCCACCTACCCCGTCACGGAGGGCGTCGACCTGCCCGGGTTGTGGGACATGGCGACGTCCCGCTACACGGCGGATCCACGCGGGGACGGCTCGGTGCACTTCGTGCTGGAGGAGATGCTGATCGGCGAGCGGTGGCACGACGACGCCCGTTACGCGCCCTACGTCAGCGTCGAGTCGCTGGTACAGAACGGCTCGGTGACGCATTGCGCCGTGACCGACAAGCTCCCTCTGTCGGAACCCTTCCGCGAGAACGGCAACGTCTTCCCCTCCAGCCTCCCCCGGCATCGGATCGACGCGATCCTGGAGTGCGCCACGCAGGCCGTCCACGCCCTGGGCATCAGGAACTCCATGGTGCACACGGAAGTCATGCTCACGGCGGCCGGACCGCGGATCATCGAGGTCAACAGCCGGCTGGGGGGAGGCGCCATCGAGATGCTCCAGCTCAGCTTCGACTACGACGTCGTGACCGCGATGGCCGATATCGCCACCGGGCGCCCCCTCGCACCGATGGGCCCCCGACTGCGCTCGAGTTCCCTGTACGTCCCGCAGTCGCCTGCCAGGGACGTCACGCTCGCCCAGGTGCCGACCGTCGACCAGTTGACGGCCTTCGACGAGGTCGTCGAGGCCGAACTGTTCTACGGGGTGGGAGACCGACCGGACTGGGCGCGGGGAACGTCGGGCGGCAAACTGGCCCGCGTCATCGCGGCATCCGAATCGCCGGACGCGCTCCTCGACCTGGCCGACTACCTGGCCTCGGACCAGGCCTTCACTTACGTCTCCGACTGATTCCGCTGGTGACGCGGTGCTCACCGTGTCACCGGCGCGGCGGTTTTCGGGAAGGTACAGGCCGGAAGTCGCTGTCCGGCGGAAAGCGTGACACATGACGAATCCGAATCCGAATCCGAATCCGCAAGACGAGCTTGCAGCGGACAGCCGGGAAACCTCCGCACGGTCCGTCCAGGGCAGCGGCGTGTGGCGGAAGTGGACCGGTGCCCTCACCGGCCAGTTCTGGGTGGTCTGGGGTGCCACCCTCACCAATCAGCTGGGATCCATGGTGATCCCCTATCTGAGCTACTACCTGACACAGGACCGGAACGTCTCGCTCTCCGTCGTCGGTGCGGTGCTCGCCGCCTCCGGCTTCGGCGGGATCATCTCGCAGCTGTCCGGCGGGCTGCTGGTCGACCGCATCGGCTACCGGGCCACCATGACGCTGGGGATGAGCGGAACGGGAGTCTTCCTGTTCCTGCTGGGAGCGGTGGACCAGGTGGCCCTGATCGCCCTGTTCGCCTTCCTCGTCGGCCTGGCGGCGGAGATGCACCGACCCGCTTCGGCCTCCATGATCGCCGCCCACTACACCCCGGCCGACCGGCCGAAGGCCTTCGGCCTGTTGTACTGGGCCGTCAACCTCGGTTACGCGATCTCCATGGTCTTCGGCGGGTCGCTCGTCCGCCACGGCTTCACCCTGCTCTTCTGGGTCAACTCCGCCGCCTGTGTGATCGCCGGTCTCCTGGTGTGGTTCATGGGAAGGCCGACGGCGAGTCCCCTGCGGCCGGCCGATGCGGATACCCCGTCCGGCAGTTATCTGGACGTCGCGAGGGATCGGCTGATGCTGGCCTACCTCGGATCCTGGTTCGCCTACGGAGTCGTCTTCTGCCAGGCCCTGTCGACGCTTCCCCTGGCCATGAGGATCGACGGCATCGCGCCCTCGACCTTCGGCTACGTGATGGCCACCAACGCGGTCGTCATCATCGCGATCCAGCCCGTGGCGAGCCCGCTGCTCTCCCGTCTGGACCACAGCCACGTACTCATCGGCGGCATCCTCGTCCTCGGGATCGGGTACGGCGCGACGGCACTGGTGTCCACCCCCGTCGGGTACGCCGCCACCGTGGCCGTCTGGACGCTGGGAGAAGTGGCCGTGAGCTCCGTGAACCAGGCCGTCATCGCGTCCCTCGCACCCGCCCCGCTGCGCGGACGGTACTACGGCCTCTACGGCATGACCTGGTCCACGGCCGCGCTCGCCGCCCCCCTCATGGGAACGTGGCTCTTGCAGTGGCGGGCCGGGGGGCTCTGGGCGGTGTGTGTGCTCCTGTGTCTCGGTGCGGCGGTCGGCCAGTGGCTGCTGATTCCGAAGATCAGGGCGCGGTCGGCGGTGATCCGCCTCGCGGAGGCGGCGGGCTGAGCCTTCGGCGTCGGGCTGGCCGTGTGCGGCTCGCGGCCGGCGGGGCGGCGCCCCCGGCCGGCCCCCGCGCACCCGCGCCCGCCGCGGGCGGCAGGGTGACTCGTGCGCGGCCCCGTCGTTGATGCCCACGCAGGCCGGGACGGGTGTGCGGAAACGTCTCCGCACAGACAGGGCGGAGATCAGGTGGCACGGGTGCGGAAGCTCATGGCGGCGGTCGCGGGTGCGGTGATGGCGGTGTCCCCGCTCGGGATCGCGCCGCCCGCGCAGGCGGTCGTCGGCGGCCGGGAGGCGCGGCCCCATCAGTACCCGTTCATGGTGGGGCTCGTGGATCTGACGGAGCGCCGGGTGATGTGCGGCGGCGCGCTGATCGACGACCGGTACGTGCTCACCGCCGCGCACTGCCTGACCGGCTCGTACAGCGACACCGCACGCGTGGGCGTGCTCCTCGGCGACCACGACCTGACGCGCGGCGACGACAGCCCGCACGCGGTGCTCGCGAGCCCGGCCGCCTTCCTCACGCACCCCGGCTACGACCCCGCCACCCAGCGCGACGACATCGCCCTGGTCCGGCTGGCCGAGCCCGTCGTGTTCAACCGGGACGTGCGGCCGGTCGCCCTGCCCGTCCGCTACGCCCACGGCACCTTCGACCACACGCAGGTCGAGGCCCCCGGCTGGGGCACCACCTCCTTCGGGGGCCGTACCTCCGACGTCCTGCGGACCGTCGTCCTCGGCACCATGAGCAGCCCGGCGTGCGGGACCCGGGGCATGCCCGGAGTCACCGCCGCCCAGCTGTGCACGTACGCGCCGGGCCGGGACACCTGCCAGTACGACTCCGGCGGCCCGCTGGTCCACACGATCGCGGGGACGCCGTACCTGATCGGTCTGGTCTCGTACGGGAAGGGGTGCGCGACCGACACCCCCGCCGTGAACACCCGCGTCTGGTCCTATCTCAGCTGGATCGGGAGGACGGCCGGGACGCCGTCCCGCGCCTCATGAGGGCGGTGTAAAGGAGCAGCGCGGCCGCGAGGCCCACGGCCCAGCCGTAGTCGGCGAGCGGCTTGAGGAAGGGGATCAGGCCGTTCGCGGGGAACGGGCCCGTGCCCGGCGCCGAGTGGGAGCCGCCGACGGCGAGGACGCCGCCGACCGCGAAGGCGAGGACGGCCGCCGGGTTCCAGCCGCCCCGGTACCAGTACGGGCCGTCGGCCCGGTAGAGCCCTTCGAGGTCGAGGACGGTCCGGCGGACGAGCCAGTAGTCGGCGATGAGGATGCCCGCGACCGTGCCGAGGAGGCCGCCGACCAGGCCGAGCCAGGTGAAGATGTACAGCTCGGGGGTGGCGGTGAGCTTCCACGGCATGATGAGCACGCCGACGACGCCGGTGATCAGCGCGCCCGTACGGAAGGTGACCAGCCTCGGGGCGAGGTTGGCGAGGTCGTACGCCGGGGAGACGACGTTCGCCGCGAGGTTCACCGACAGCGTGGCGACCAGGACGGTCACCAGGGCGAAGAGCAGGCCGAAGACGTTGTCGGTCTTGGCGGCGAGCGCCACCGGGTCCCAGACGGGCGCCCCGTACACGGCCTGCGAGCCGGAGGTGACGAGCACCGAGAGCAGCGCGAAGAGGGTCATCGTGGTCGGGAGGCCGAGGGTCTGGCCGAGGACCTGGGAGCGCTGGCCCGCGCCGAAGCGTGTGAAGTCCGGGATGTTGAGGCTGAGCGTCGCCCAGAAGGCGATCATGCCCATGAGGGCGGGGAAGAAGACGGACCAGAAGTCGGTGCCCCAGCCCAGCTTCGACGGCTGGTCGAGGAGCGGACCGAGGCCGCCCGCCTTGACCGTGATCCAGACGAGGAGGGCGAGCGCGCCGACGATCACGAAGGGCGCGGCCCAGTTCTCGAAGCGGCGTAGGGCCTCCATCCCCCGGTAGATGACGGCCAGTTCGAGTGCCCAGAAGAGGACGAAGCAGGCCCAGAGCGTCCATGGCTGGCCGGCGACCTTCCCGGCGTCCGCCCAGCCGCCGCCGGCGACCTTGTCGAGCAGCACGAAGACGCCCTGGCCGCCGATCCAGGTCTGGATGCCGAACCAGGCGCAGGCCACGCCGGCCCGGACGAGGGCGGGCAGGTTGGCCCCGCGCAGTCCGAAGGAGGCGCGGGCGAGGACGGGGAAGGGGATGCCGTGCTTGGGGCCCGCGTGGCCGGTGAGCAGCATCGGCAGCAGCACGACGACGTTGGCCAGGGCGATCGTGAGGACGGCCTGCTTCCAGTCCATGCCGAGGGCGACGAGACCGGAGGCGAGCATCCAGGAGGGGATGTTGTGGGCCATGCCGACCCAGAGGGCGGCGAAGTTGTACGTGGTCCAGCGGCGGTCGGCCACGGGGACGGGGAGCAGGTCGTCGTTGACGAAGCGGGGGTCGTCCGGGACGGTGCCGAACGCGAATTCGACAGGGGCGTCGTGGACGGCGGAGGGGCCGGGTCTTCCGGAGGGTGCGGTTGCGGTCATGGACGGAACCCTTCGTTCGGGGGACGGAACGAGGCCGTGCGGGGCGTGGGGTTCTTGACCGTGCGGAGTCTCGTCCTGCCGGGCAGGGGCGTCAAGGGATGTCGTGACGGAAATGCCGCGAATGGGCGGCGGCTCGACGGAGCTCCGGATCCGGGATCGGCGGTCCACCGAGTCCCGTACCGGCTCAACCCGTCGGAATTCCTCGTGACCCGGGCCAGGCCGTCAGCAGAGCCAGCAATTGCGAAATTCGGCAATTCATCACATGATGGTGTGGCTGTGCCCGCAGGTAGCCGCGGGCACAGCCACCCGGCCGGTGCACTCCCGCCGGTGAGGCGAGGAGAGACGAGAGACCGTGCCGGTTCCGCTCTATCAGGCGAAGGCCGAGTTCTTCCGGATGCTCGGACATCCGGTACGCATCCAGATCCTGGAGCTGCTCCAGGGCGGCCCGCTCGCGGTGCGCGCGCTGCTCACGCGCATCCCGGTCGAGCCTTCGGCCCTGTCGCAGCAGCTCGCCGTCCTGCGGCGGTCGGGGATCGTCACGTCCAGCCGTGAAGGGTCCACCGTGGTCTACACGCTGGCCGGCGGGGACGTCGCGGAGCTGATGCAGGCGGCCCGGCGGATCCTCACCGAGATGCTCGCCGGACAGAACCAGCTCCTGGCCGAGCTGCTGGGAGCGGAGAAGGAAGCGGACCGGGAAGCCGAGGTCGCGTCCTCGTGAGCCCCGTGCACAGCGTCTGGACCCGGGTCCGTTCCCTCCTGCCCGTCCGCGCCGACGCCGCGGCCATGGCCCGCGACCCGCGACGGGACCTGCTGGCCGGGCTCACCGTCGCCATCGTCGCCCTGCCGCTCGCGCTCGGGTTCGGCGTCTCCTCCGGCCTGGGTGCCGAGGCCGGGCTCGCGACCGCCGTCGTCGCCGGGACGCTCGCCGCCCTCTTCGGCGGTTCGAACCTCCAGGTCTCGGGCCCCACGGGCGCGATGACGGTGGTCCTCGTGCCGATCGTGGCCCAGCACGGGCCGAGCGGTGTGCTCACCGTCGGGCTGCTGGCCGGGCTGATCGTGATCGGCCTCGCGCTCGCCCGCGCCGGCCGGTACATGGCGTACATCCCGGCCTCGGTCATCGAGGGCTTCACCCTCGGCATCGCGCTGGTGATCGGCCTCCAGCAGATCCCCCACGCCCTCGGCGTGCCCAAGCCCGAGGGCGAGCGCGTCCTCGTCGTGACGTGGCGGGCCGTCGAGGAGTTCGTCCGGACGCCGAACTGGACGGCCGTGGCGCTCGCCGCCGGCGTGGCCGTCGTCATGCTGGTCGGCGCCCGTCTCCGGCCGGCGGTCCCCTTCTCGATCGTGGCCGTGATCGCCGCGACGGTCGTGGCCCAGGTCTTCGACCTCGACGCGGCCGCTCCCATCGGCGAGCTGCCCGCCGGGCTTCCGGCCCCCTCCCTCGGCTTCCTGGACCTGTCCGCCCTGGGGTCGCTGCTCGCCCCGGCGGTGGCCGTGGCGGCGCTCGCCGCCCTTGAGTCGCTGCTCTCCGCGCAGGTCGCGGACGGCATGACGGTGGGGCAGAAGCACGACCCGGACCGGGAGCTGTTCGGTCAGGGTCTGGCCAACCTCGTGGCCCCGCTGTTCGGCGGTGTCCCCGCGACCGGCGCCATCGCCCGTACGGCGGTGAACGTCCGCTCGGGCGCCTCCTCCCGCCTGGCCGCGCTCACCCACGCCGCCGTCCTGGCCGTGATCGTGTTCGCCGCGGCGCCGCTGGTGTCGAAGATCCCGCTCGCGGCCCTCGCCGGCGTGCTCCTTGCCACCGCGATCCGCATGGTCGAGGTCGGGTCCCTGCGGGCGATGGCCCGGGCCACCCGCTCGGACGCCGTCGTCCTGGTCCTGACCGCGGTCGCCACGCTCGCGCTCGACCTCGTGTACGCGGTGATCATCGGCCTCGCCGTCGCGGGCGCCCTCGCGCTGCGGGCCGTGGCCAAGCAGGCGCGGATGGACCAGGTGGACTTCCGTGCCGACCTGCCCGGGGAGCACAGCGAGGAGGAGCACGCGCTCCTCGCCGAGCACATCGTGGCGTACCGCATCGACGGCCCCCTCTTCTTCGCCGCGGCCCACCGCTTCCTGCTCGAACTCTCCGAAGTCGCGGACGTCCGGGTCGTCATCCTGCGGATGTCCCGGGTCACCACGATGGACGCGACCGGTGCGCTCGTCCTCAAGGACGCCGTCGAGAAGCTGAACCGGCGGGGCATCGCCGTCATGACCTCGGGGATACGGCCCGGCCAGCGCCAGGTCCTCGACTCCGTCGGCGCCCTCGACCTGCTGCGGTTCGAGGGCCGGGAGTACGCCACCACCCCGGCGGCCATCGCCGGCGCCCGCGCCCACCTCCAGGGCGCCGGGCTCCTGCCGCCGCTGCCCGGCCCTCGGCCGGGCGCCGAGAAGGAGAGCGCCCGGTGACGGCACCCACCCATCCCTCCCGAAGGTGCGGACGGCCCACCGCCACCGGTTGCGAGAACGAGCCCCTGAGTACGAGAGAGCGGCAGCGATGACCATCGAGTGGCGATACACCATCCAGAAGGACCTCGGCGTCCTCTCCCTGGCCGGGTTCCTCGGGGCCGAGGCCGTGGACCGCTTCAGCGGCGCGGTCGGCTGGGCGCTGGCCCGCGGGACCGGGCCGGTGGTCCTGGACCTGACGGGCCTGCGCGGCTGGTCGGTGGGCGGTCAGCTCGCGGTCGCCGAGGCGGCCCGCCGCTTCCGCGAAGAGGGCCGGCCGATGGAGCTCGCGGCGATCCCGGCGGACGGCTCCCTCGTGCCGACCGGGGACCATCCGGCCATCCCCGTCCACTGCGACCTGCCCTCCGCCCTGGCCGCGCACCGGAGCGGGGGCGCGCATCAGCGGGAGTGGCGCAGCGACGACTGGCCCAGCACGCGGGCGTAGGTTTCCGGATTCCGCATATCGATCTTCAGCAGTTGCTAATGTTGGCAATTACCGAGGTCATCACGTTGTCGTGAGGGCGCGAGGATAGGGCCATGACGAAGAGATGGCATCGAACGGGGAGCCCGGCATCGACACGGTGGAGGCGGTGCGGATGAGTGCGCCGCTCTACCAGTTGAAGGCGGAGTTCTTCAAGACGCTGGGGCATCCGGTGCGGATCCGCGTCCTGGAGCTGCTGAGTGAACGCGAGCACGCGGTGAGCGAGATGCTGCCCCAGCTGGGCATCGAGCCGGCGCACCTCTCGCAGCAGCTCGCGGTGCTGCGCCGGGCGAACCTGGTCGTCGCCCGGCGGGAGGGAGCCACGGTCTTCTACTCGTTGACCGACCCCCAGGTCGCGGAGCTGCTCGCCGTGGCGCGTTCGATCCTCTCCGGCGTGCTGGCCGGACAGGCCGAACTGCTCGCGGACCTGCGGGCGTCGGCGGCGAAGCCGCCCGCCTGACGGCGGCCCTGGACCGGCGTTCGCCGCCACCGTGCCCCACTGATGGACAGCGACGGGAACGGTGGCGGCGAGCGCCACCTCAGTACGACGACAAAATCTCAACAAAGCACGCAAAGCGCGAGAAAAGTTCCGTAACTCCGGCTACGGGATGGCCCGTTAGCCGGTTCGGAAGAGTGCTCACCACCTGCGGGAGGGGCGTTCATGGGCTTGTTGCGCAAGATCCGGACGACGGGACGCGTGGCCGAACCGGCACCGCCGCCACCGGACGGCGAACCACTGCCGGCAGCCCGTGCTCTGCGGGGATCGGCCCAGGTCCGCTGCGTGGACGCCGGATCGTGCAACGGGTGCGAGATCGAGATCGCCGCCGCGTTCGGGCCCGTGTACGACGCCGAGCGCTACGGCGCCCGCCTGGTCGCCTCGCCCCGCCACGCCGACGTGGCGCTCGTGACCGGTCCGGTCACCCGGAACATGGCCGAGCCGCTGCGGCGCACGGTCGCCGCGATGCCCGAGCCCCGGATCGTGGTGGCCCTCGGGGACTGCGCGATCGGCTGCGGGGAGTTCGCCGGGGGGTACGGGATCGAGGGCGCCGTCGCCGACGTCGTACCGGTCGATCTGGCCGTGCCCGGGTGCCCTCCCGGGCCGGACGCCATCGTCGCGGCGCTGCGCCGGGTGACCGGCCGGTGAACCCGGTCGCGGCGGGACTCCTCACCGCCGTCTCTCTGTGCGCCGCCGCCGTGGCGGGCTCCGCGCTGCCGGTACGCGCCCGCGTGACCGTCTCCGGAATCTGCACGGCGGGGGTGGGAGCGGCGGGCTGCGCCGCGGGGGTGGCCGCGCTCGGCGGCGAGGCGTGGTCGGCGAGCCTGCCGGACCTGCTCCCCCTCGCCGGGGTGCATCTGGCCGTCGATCCGCTGTCGGGCCTCTTCATGGCCGTGGCGGGGGCCGTCACGGCGGCGGTCGCGGTGTACGGCATCGGCTATGTCGGCGGGCACGGCTCGCACGGTCCCGCGTCCCGTACGACGCAGGCGGTGCTGCCGCTGTTCGCGCTGTCCCTGCTCCTCGTACCGGCGGCGGCGTCCGTCTCCACGTTCCTGGTGCTGTGGGAGCTGATGGCGCTCTCCTCGCTGCTGCTCGTGCTCGCGGAGCACCGCGAGACGCCGCGGGTGCGCACGGCGGGGCTCTGGTACGCGGTGATGACCCACCTCGGTCTGGTGCTGCTCCTCGCCGGACTCGCCCTGTTCGCCGCGCACTCCGGCGGGGAGACCTTCGCGGACCTGCGCGCCGGGGCCGGCGGCATGTCACCGGCCGTACGGAACACGGTCTTCGTCCTGACCGCCGCCGCGTTCGCGTCCAAGGCGGGCGCGGTGCCGCTGCACGCCTGGCTGCCCCGCGCGCATCCCGAGGCGCCCAGCCCGGTCTCGGCGCTGATGAGCGGCGTGATGGTCAACCTCGGCGCCTACGGCATCGTCCGCACCGCGTTCGACCTGCTCGGCGGCGGTCCTTCCTGGTGGTGGACCGGACTGATCACGGTGGGCGGCCTGTCCGCCGTGTACGGCGTCCTCCAGGCGGCCATGGCCTCCGACCTCAAACGGCTCCTGGCCTACTCGACCGCGGAGAACATGGGCCTGGTCCTCATCGGCACGGGGGCCGCCGGTCTCTTCGCCCACGCGGGCAACGGCCCCCTTGCGGCGCTCGCTCTCGTCGCCGCCCTGCTCCACGTCGTCAACCACTCGGCGTTCAAGGCCCTGTTGTTCTGCGCGGCCGGGTCGGTGCTGCGCGCCACCGGCGAACGCGATCTCGACCGGCTCGGCGGGCTGCGGGCCCGGATGCCCGTCACCGCCGGTCTCTTCGCGCTCGGCGCGCTCGGCGCCGTGGCCCTGCCGCCCGGCAACGGGTTCATCAGCGAGTGGCTGCTCCTGCAGTCCCTCGTCCACGGGCTGCAGCTGCCGGGGGTCGCCGTCGCGATCGCGCTGCCCCTGGCCGTCGGGCTCATCGCGCTGTCGGCGGGCATCGCGGCGGCGGCGTTCGTCAAGGCGCTCGGCGTCGGCTTCTTCTCCCGACCGCGCGGGGACCAGGCCGCCGGGGCCCGGGAGCCGGGGCCCGCGATGCTCACCGGCATGGTGCTGCTCGGCGCCGGGTGCGCCGCGCTCGCGCTCGTCCCCGGACTCCTCGGGCCGGGTCTCGACCGGGCGGCGATCGCCGCCGGGCTCCCCGGCACGGACGCCGTCACCGGAGGGAGGGCCGCACTGCGGCTCGACGCGCTGTCGGCCTCCCTGTCGCCCGTCTGGCTCGTCGCCGCCCTCACGGCGGCGCTCGCCCTGGCGGCCGCCCTGCCCCGGCTGTACGGCAGCCGGCACCGGCGCCCGAACGCCAAGCTGTGGGACTGCGGCGGCGGGGCGCCGACCCCGCGCATGGCCTACACGGCGACCTCGTTCGCCGAGCCCCTCCAGCGCGTCTTCGACGACGTCCTCGCGCCGGAGCGGGACGTGGACATCACCCATGCCCGGGAGTCCGCCTACCTGGTGGAGCGGGTCCGCTTCCGCAACCAGGTCCCCGACCGGATCGAGCACCGCGCGTACCTCCCGGTGCTCGCCTGGCTCGCCCGCGCGGGCCGGGCCTCGCGAAGGCTCGCGACCGGCAGCGTCCACCTGTACCTCGGCTACGGCTTCCTCGGCCTGCTTGCCCTGTTCCTCGTCCTGGCGGTGGGTTCGTGAGCGCGTCCGGATACGCGGCGACGGCGTCGCAACTCGTCCTGGTCGTGGCCGGCGCGCCACTCCTCACCGGCCTCATGCGGCAGGTCCGCGCCCGGATGGAGGGCCGCGCCGGGGCCGGGGTGCTCCAACCCTGGCGCGACGCGCGCAAGTTGCTCCGCAAGGAGTCCATCACCCCGATCGGGACCGGACCGGCCTTCCGTACGGCCCCGGCCCTGGTCGTGGCGACCACGCTCGTCGTCGCCGCACTCGTCCCCCTGCTCTCCACCGACAGCCCGCTCGCCGGGCGCGGGGACCTGATCGTCGTGGTGGCGCTCCTCGCGCTCGGCACCGTCGCCCTCGCCCTGGCCGGGCTCGACACCGGGACCGCGTTCGGCGGCATGGGCTCGTCCCGGGAGATGACGATCGCCGCCCTGGTCGAACCGACCCTCCTCATGGCGGTGCTCGCCCTGTCGATACCGGCCGGAACCACCAACCTCGCGGCGATCGTCGAGGGAGCCGTGCACGACCCGGCCCGACTGGCGTCTCCCGCGGGCCTCTTGGCGGCCGCGGCGCTCGCCGTCGCCGTCCTGGCCGAGACCGGCCGCATCCCGGTGGACAACCCCTCCACGCACCTCGAACTGACGATGGTGCACGAGGCGATGGTCCTGGAGTACGCCGGTCCCGACCTGGCCCTGATCGAGCTCGGCGCCCAGCTGCGGCTCACGGTGCTCCTCGGGCTGCTCGCCTCGCTGTTCGCACCCTGGGGCATCGCCACCACCGCCTCGGCCGCGGCGCTCGCGCTCGCCCTCGCCGTGTTCGTCCTCAAGGTCGCCGTGCTCGGCACCGTACTGGCCGCGGCCGAGGTGTTCTGGGCGAAGCTGCGCCTGTTCCGCGTGCCGGAGCTGCTCGCGGGCTCCTTCCTGCTCGCGCTGCTCGCCGTGACCTCCTCGTACTTCCTGAGCGGAGCGTGAGCACCGGATGAGCGACAGCACGTACACCCAGCTGCTCGACCTGGCGTGCGGGGCGTTCCTGCTCGCCGCCGTGGTCATCCTGTGGCGCCGCGAGATCGCCGCGATCGTCAGGGTCTTCGCCCTCCAGGGCATCGCCCTCGCCGCGATCGCCGGCGTCCTGGGGGCGCACGAGGGCCGCGCGGACCTCGTGGCGGTCGCCGTCGGCATCGGTCTGCTGAGGGCCGGCGTCCTGCCGTATCTGATGCGGCGGGCACTCGGCTCGCTGACGGCCGGGGAGCGTCCGTACGACACGGACGGCACGGAGAGCCGGGAGACCCAGCCGCTGGTGAACGTGGCGGCCTCGCTGCTCACCGCGGCCGCCCTGACCCTGCTCGCGTACGCCGTGGCGCGCCCCCTGGTCGCGCTCGACCCGGGCCCCGCCATCCAGGCGCTGCCGGTGGGCCTCGCGGTCGTCCTCATCGGCTTCTTCGTCCTCGTCACCCGACGGCGGGCGCTCTCCCAGGTGGTGGGGTTCCTGCTGCTCGACAACGGCATCACCGCCACCGCGTTCCTCGCCACGTCCGGAGTGCCGCTCATCGTCGAGCTGGGCGTCTCCTTCGACGTCCTGCTCGCCGTACTGGTGCTCCAGGTGCTCACCGCCCGGATGCGGGCCGCGTTCGGCACGACCGACCTCGACGACCTGCGGGAGCTGCACGACTGATGACCGCCACCACCGTCCTCCTCCTCACGGCCCCCGTGGCCGTCCCTGTCGTCGTCGCGGGCGCGTTCGCCCCCGCCTGTCTCCGCACGCCGCCGGCCCGCGCACCGGGGCGCGTCTCCGACCGGCTGCCGCTCGTCTCCCCCGTGGCGGCCCTCGTCTGCGGCGCGGTGCTCGCCGCGCGCGTCCTCGCGGACGGCCCGGTCACCGCGCTGGGCGGCCTGCTGCGCGCCGACGCGCTGACCGCCTGGATGCTGATGGTCGTGGGCGCCGTCGCCCTGATCGCCTGTGCCACCGTCCCCTCCCACCTCGCCGGGGAGCGCGCCGCGGGCCGGGCCACCGCGCGGTCCACGGCGCGCTTCCACCTCCTCGTGCAGGCGTTCCTGGCGTGCATGTGCCTGGCGCTGCTCACGGCCGACCTGGGCGTGATGTGGGTGGCCGTCGAGGCGACCACCGTCGTCACGGCCTTCCTCGTCGGGCACCGGCGGGGCCGCACGTCCGTCGAGGCGGCGTGGAAGTACGTGGTGATCTGCTCGGCGGGCATCGCGCTCGCCTTCCTCGGCACCGTCCTCGTCCACTACGCGGCCCGGCAGGCCGGCATCGACGAGGCCCACGCCCTGGACTGGCCGACCCTCGTCGCGCACGCCGGGGACCTGAACCCGGACGTGACCCGCCTCGGGATCTCCCTCGTCATCCTCGGCTTCGGCGCCAAGGCGGGGCTCGTGCCCCTGCACGCCTGGCTGCCCGACGCCCACAGCCAAGCCCCCGCGCCCGTCTCCGCGTTGATGTCCGGCGTGCTGCTGTCCGTGGCCTTCACGGCGATCCTGCGGTACCAGCTCGTCGCCGACGCGGCTCTCGGGCCTGGCTGGACCCGCGCCCTGCTCGCGGGGGTCGCGCTCCTCACCCTGGCGCTGGCCACCGCGCTGCTGCTCGCCCAGCGCGACTACAAGCGGATGCTGGCGTACTCCAGCATGGAGCACATGAGCGTGATCGCCCTCGGTGCCGCGATCGGGACCCCGCTCGCCCGGGCCGCGGTGCTCCTGCACATCGCCGGGCACGGCCTCGTCAAGGCGGTCGCGTTCTGCGCGTCCGGCCATGTGCTGCGGCTGACCCGCACCACCCGTATCGGGCGGGTCCGCGGGCTCGTCGCCCGTGTCCCGTGGCTCGGGGCGACCTTCGGCCTCGCCGTCGTCGCGCTCCTCGGCTTCCCCCCGTTCAGCCTGTTCGCCTCCGAACTGGGCATCGCCCGGGCGGGGTTCGCGGCCCGGATGGGCTGGGTGACCGGTGCGGCGCTGCTGCTGCTCCTGATCGCGTTCGCCGCGCTCGCCCTGCGGACGGCCCGCATGGTGCTCGGCCCCGCGCCCCGACTCGAAGGCCCCGCGCCCACCGCCACGCCCGAGAATCCGGAGGCCGTGGCCGGGGCCGCCTGGCCCCTCGTCCTCGGCCTGGCCGCCTGCGCCGTCCTCGGCGTCGCGACCGGCCCGCTCACCGACGTCCTGCACGAAGCCGCCCAGGCGATCGGAGGGCACTGAGACCATGCGTACGCTCCACGAGACCGCCGTCGGCGAACTCCACACGAAGGCCGGTGAGTTGCTGGGATCGGGCCACCGTCTCGCCCTCGTCGCCGCCCACCACGACGAGGACCGTGTCCGCGTCGTGTACCTCTTCGTCGCGGGACGGCCGGACAGCCGTACCGAGCTCCATGTGCACCTGGACGCGGTCAAGCCCGAGATCCCGAGCCTGGCGGACATCTCCTTCCCCGCCGGGCGGTTCGAACGCGAGATGCGCGACCTGCACGGCGTCGTCCCGCTCGGCCACCCGCTGCCCCGCCGTCTGGTCCGCCACTTCCACTGGCCCAAGGGCTGGTACCCGATGCGCCCCGACGCCGGTCCCCCGCCGCCGTTCGCCGAGCAGGAGGGCCCCTACCCCTTCCTCGAGGTCGAGGGGGACGGCGTCTACGAGATCCCCGTCGGGCCCGTGCACGCCGGGCTCATCGAACCCGGCCACTTCCGCTTCTCGGTCGTCGGCGAGACCATCCTCAAGCTCAAGGCCCGGCTGTGGTTCGTCCACCGGGGCGTCGAGAAGCTCTTCGAGGGTCGCACCGTCGCGGCCGGACTCCCGCTCGCCGAACGCATCAGCGGCGACACCGCCGTCGGCCACGCCCTCGCCTACTGCCTCGCCGTCGAGGAGGCCACCGGCACCCGGGTGCCCGCGACCGCCCGGCGCGCCCGCGCCCTCCTCCTCGAACTCGAACGCCTCCACAACCACGTCGCCGACCTGGGCATGCTCTGCAACGACGTCGGCCACGGCATCCTCAACACCCATGCCCAGCGGGTACGGGAGCAACTCCTGCGCCTCGACGCGGAGGTCACGGGCCACCGGCTGCTGCGCGGCGGGGTCGTGCCCGGGGGCGCGGTCCTGCGCGCCCTTCCGGACACGGCACGCCTCGCGGCCATCGGCCGCGACATCCGGGAGATCGCCGGTCTCGCCCTGGCGCACTCCACCGTCCGCGACCGCTTCACCGGCACCGCCGTCCTCACCGCCGACGCGGCCCGCGACCTCGGCTGCCTCGGCTACGTGGCACGGGCGAGCGGGCTGCCAGGGACCGATGCCCGGGTGGCGCATCCGTTCGCCGCGTACGACACCGAGGTCTCCGTACCCGTGCGCGACACCGGCGACGTGCTGGCCCGGTTCCTGATCCGCGCCGAGGAGATCGACGTCTCGCTCGCGCTCGTCGAGCACCTGGCGGAGGGCCTGGGCCCCGGCGCGTGGGGCGGCCCACCGGACCCGGGGCGGGCCGGCGGCAGCGGTGTCGGCATCGTGGAGGGGTGGCGCGGCACGATCAGCACGCGGGTGGAACTCGGCCCGGACGGGCGGCTGACCCGGGTGAAGCCGGTCGACCCGTCCTTCTACAACTGGCCGGCGCTGCCCCTGGCCCTCGCCGACACGATCGTCCCGGACTTCCCGCTGACCAACAAGAGCTTCAACCTCTCGTACGCGGGCAACGACCTGTGACGGCGGGAGCGGGGCGGCGTCACTTCTGGGCGTGCTGGCCCACGTAGAAGAGGATCCAGACGAACCCGGCGAACAGGTGGGTCGCGAAGATGTACACGAAGACGCGCAGCATCACGCCGCGCTCCTTCCACTTCTCCGTGCCGCCGCCTCCGTGCTCCGGTTCCGTGGTCACGCCCCCACCTCCTGTTCCTCGGCCTTGCGCAGTTCGGCGAGCAGCTCCTGCTGTCCGACGAGCAGACCCGACAGGACGCGGCGGGCGGCGAGGAGGAGCTCCGCCACGTCTCCGCCGGCGAGTTCGTAGACGACCGTCGAGGCCTCGCGGGTCGCGGTCACGATGCCCGAGCGGCGCAGCACGGCCAGCTGCTGGGAGAGGCTGGACGGCTCGATCTCGATCGCCGCGAGCAACTCCCGCACGGGCAGCGGGCCGTCACTGAGGAGTTCCAGGACCCGGATCCGGACCGGGTGGCCCAGCATCCGGAAGAACTCGGCCTTCGCCTGGTAGAGCGGGACGGGGACGGGGCTCATCCTCGGCCCTCCTCGTCGCCCGTGTCGATGCCGTGCTTGCGGGCGAGCCGCAGCGCGTCCTCCAGCTCGTCCTGGGCCAGGGACGCCCCGTAGGCGTCCCCTTCCTCGTACGCCGCGGCCAGCCGCGCCCGCGCGGCGCGCACCCTCTCCACGACCGCTTCCGCGAACGTGCTCACGTCACACTCCCTGCCCCGCACAGTTCTGAGGATCGACATCTGCTGAATTGAAGAATTCTGCAATTCTAGCGCGTACTCGCCGGACAACGAGGGAGAGACCGAGGTCGCCGACCGTGACACCCTTTGCACGGAATGTCCCTTTCGTGGGGAAATCATTGACAGGGTTTTCCCCTACTGGGTACATTTACGGCGTATCCATCGACCCTAGGCACAGTGCATAGCGCATATGAGGTCGGCCCGTTCGGTTCCCGCGGCTGCGCGGTGAGGACGGTGGCCGGGAATCCTCTCCCTCGCCGGTCGAAACCGGCGGCACCACGCTCTCGCGAGGCCCTGCCGAAGGGTGCGAGAGCGGCGCGGCGGATCGCGCAGTCGCTCTGGAAGGCAGGACCCCGTCGTGGTCCACAGAATCCTTTCCCTCAGTCTTACGTTCCGAAACCTGATCCTCGGTGTCGCGGCGGCCGTGATGGCCCTGGGCTTCATCCAGCTCCCGAAAGCGGCGTCGACGGACGTCTTCCCGGAGTTCGCCCCGACGCAGGTGCAGATCCAGACCGAGGCGCCGGGCCTGTCGGCGGCCGAGGTCGAGCAGCTCATCACCGTCCCGCTGGAACAGGACCTGCTGAACGGCGTGGCATGGCTCGACGAGATCACCTCCGAGTCCGCCCCCGGTCTGTCGTCCGTCAACCTGGTCTTCGGACCGGGCACGAACGAACAGAAGGCCCGGCAGGCCGTCCAGGAACGCCTGATCCAGGTGGGCGGCCTGCCCCAGGTGGGCAAGCCGCCGGTGATGATCCAGCCGCTGTCGTCCACGAGCCGGGTCATGATGATCGGGCTGTCCTCCAAGGACGTCTCCCGCATCGACATGTCCGTGCTCGCGCGGTGGAACATCAAGCCGCGCCTGCTCGGCATCCCGGGCGTCGCGAACGTGGTCATCTGGGGCGAGCGGGACCGCCAGCTCCAGGTCCAGGTCGACCCCGAGCAGCTGCGCAGCCGGGGCGTCTCCCTCGACCAGGTGGTCCGCACGACGGGCAACGCCCTGTGGGTGTCGCCGCTGACCTTCGTGGAGGCCTCGACCCCGGGCACCGGCGGGTTCATCGACACGCCGAGCCAGCGCCTCGCGATCCAGCACGTGCTGCCCATCACCAAGGCGCAGGACCTGGCTTCGGTGGCCGTGGAGGACACGGCGAGCAAGCAGCTGCGCATCGGTGACGTGGCCACCGTGGTGGAGGACCACCAGCCCCTCATCGGCGACGTGATGCTGAGCAAGGGCCCCGGGATCATGCTGGTGGTCGAGAAGTACCCCGACGCCAACACCCGTGAGGTCACGCACGCCGTCGAAGAGGCGTTGACGGCACTCCAGCCCGGACTGTCCGGCATCACCGTCGACACCCATGTGTACCGGCCGGCGTCCTTCGTCGACACGGCGCTCGACCACGTGGGTCTGTGGGTGCTCGTCGCCGTGCCCGCCGTATCGGTGCTGCTCGGCCTGTACTTCCTCTCCTGGCGCGTCGCCCTGATCAGCCTCGTCTCGATCACCATGGCGGAGATCACCGCCCTGTGGGTGCTCTATCTGCAGGGTTCGACCTTCAACATGATGGTCCTGGCCGGGCTCGCGATCGCTCTCGGCGCCGTCATCGACGACATCGTCATCGGATTCGACCGCATCCAGAGACAGTTCGAGCGCGAAGGCAGGCGCTCCGGTGAACGCCGGTCGGTGGCCGACGTCGTGGTCGACGCCACGGCGGCGGTGCGGCGGCCCGTCTTCTTCGCCACGCTGATCATGCTCCTCGCCGTGGTCCCCGTCGTCTTCCTGAACGGCGTGGGCGGAGCGTTCGCCCGGCCGCTGGCCCTGTCGTACGTGCTCGCGGTGCTCGCCTCCACGGTCGTCGCCCTGACCCTCACGCCCGTACTGGCCTCCCTGCTGCTCGCGCGCACCCGGCTCGGCCACCACAGCAACCCGCTGCTCGGACGGCTGCACCGCGGCTTCGACCGGATCAGCCCGAAGGCCCTGCTCCGGCCGGGCCCGGCGCTGGTCGCGGCCGCCGTGCTCGCCGGCACGGGCTTCGCGGTGTGGCCGCAGCTCGACGGCGCCTCCCCCATCCCGGCCCTGCACCAGCGTGAGCTGCTCATCCAGGTGGAGGCCGCGCCCGGCACGTCGCTGCCGGAGATGAACCAGCTCGGCCAGGCGGCCGCCGCCCGGCTGCGCGCGCTGCCGGGCGTCGAGAGCGTCGGAGCGCACGTGGGCCGCGCCAGGGAGTCCGACCAGGTCGTCAACGTCAACTCCGGTGAGCTCTGGGTCAACCTCAAGAGCTCGGCCGACTACGGAAAGACCGTCGCCGCGATCAACCGCACCATGCACGACCAGGCCGGTCTCGACAGCGACGTCCTGACGTACGAGCAGGCCCGCCTCGACGCGGTGCGGGCCGAGGACGGCTCCGGGCCGCCCGTCACCGTCCGCGTCTACGGCAACGACCTGGGCGTGCTGCGGCAGCAGGCCCAGCAGGTGAGCAAGGTCCTCGCGCAGGTCCCCGGGGTCGTCCGGCCGCAGGTCCCGGCCGTGGCCGAGGAGCCGACCATCGAGGTCAAGGTCGACCTCGCGGCGGCGCGGAGCCACGGGATCAAGCCCGGTGACGTCCGCCGCACGGCCGCCACCTACTTCTCCGGCCTGCCGGTGGGCAGCCTGTACGAGGAGCAGAAGGTCTTCGACGTCGTGGTGTGGGGTTCGCCCGGAACGCGCTCCGCCCCGCAGAACGTCCACGACCTCCTGATCGACACGCCGAACGGCGGCCACGTCCGCCTCGGCGACGTCGCCACCGTCCGCGTCACGCCGTACCCGACGGTCATCGAGCACGACGCCACCTCTCGCAGCCTCGACGTCGTCGCCGACGTCAGCGGGCGTGATCTGAACTCCGTCCTCGACGACGTCAAGAGCCGCGTCCAGGCCATGCCGATGCCGTACGAGTTCCACGCCGAGGTGCAGAGCGACGTCGCGCACCAGCAGAGCCAGGACCTGCGCATCGCGGGTCTGGTGGCCGCCGCGCTGCTCGGCACGTTCCTCCTCCTGCAGGCGGCCTTCGGCAGCTGGCGGGCGGCGACGCTGGTCCTGCTCGCGCTGCCGCTGGCCGGTGTCGGCGGTGTGCTGACCGCGTTCGCCCTCGACGGCGTCACGTCGATCGGCGCGCTCGGCGGCTTCCTGGTCGTGGTGGGCATCGCCGTACGCAACCTGGTGCTGCTGATCCGCGGCTACCAGGAGACGGAGCCGCGCGAGGACGGGTCCGCCGACCCGCAGCGCATCGTCGACGCCACGCGCGACCGGGTCGGCCCGGTCCTGCTGACCGCGCTGGCCACGGCGGTCGCGGTGCTGCCGGCGGTCTTCCTCGGAACCGTCGAGGGCATGGAGGTGCTGCACCCGCTGGCCGTCGTCGTGCTCGGCGGCCTGGTCACCTCGACCCTCGTCACGCTGTTCATCGTGCCCGCCCTCTACATCCGCTTCTTCTCCGCTCCCGGCGGCCGCGGGCAGCTCCGCGGAGGCCCGGAACCCGACCTGTCGACGGCGGGACCGGCCCCGGACGTGCCGGCCGCGGACGACGGCAGGACGGAACGGCGGGAGGAACCGCGGAAGGAACGGCTGGAGGAGCACGGGGAGGAACGGCGGGAGGATCGGCGTGAGGAGCAGCGGGAGGAACGGCGGGAGGCGCCCCCCAGCGCGCCCCCCGGCGGGCCCGGCCGGCGTCGCACCGGGCGACGGTGGGCCGTGGGTCTGTCGGCCGCGGGGCTGCTGCTCGCCGGTGGAGCGGGCCTGACGGCCTGCTCCGACTCGCACTCCTCCTCCGCCTCGGCCGCCGAACACTCCGAGCAGCCGCCCGCCGAGATCGAGCAGGTCCCGGAGGGGAAGATCCCCCGCCTGACCCTGGCCGAGGACACGGCGGACCGGATCCACATCACGACGGAGCCGCTGCGTCAGGCGCCGCTGGACGGCACCGGGCCGCCGCAGACCCTCATCCCGTTGCGAGCGGTGGTCTACGACCCGGAGGGCAAGACCTTCGCCTTCACCAACCCGGAGTCCTTCGTCTACGTCCGGACGCCCGTCGAACTGGGGACGTTCGGTAAGGACTACGCGGTCGTGAAGTCCGGCCTCCCGAAGGGCACGCCCGTCGTGACCGTCGGGGCCGCCGAACTGCTCGGCATCGAGTACGAGACGGACGGCGAGCACTGATGGCCGGGGACCGCAGCACCCTGATGCGCTGGATCGTCCGGTCCAGCCTGCGCTTCCGCTACCTCGTGGTCGCCGCGGCCGCGGTGATGATGGTCGTGGGCATCACGTCGCTGCCCCAGCAGCGGGTGGACGTCTTCCCCGAGTTCGCACCGCCGCGGGTCGAGATCCAGACGACCTGCGTCGGCCTGTCCACGGGCGACGTCGAGTCCCTGGTCACCGTTCCGCTCGAACAGTCCCTCAACGGCCTCAGCGGACTCGACGACCTGCGCTCCGAGTCCATCGCGCAGCTCTCGTCGATCCAGCTGATCTTCCACGAGGGGACGGACATCTTCAAGGCGCGCCAGGAGGTCCAGGAACGGGTGCAGCAGGTGTCGCACTCCCTGCCGACCTGGGCGGCACCACCGGTGATCATGCCGCCGGTCGCGGCGACCAGCCGTGTCATGAAGATCGGGATGTCCTCGGACGACCACTCCGACAAGGCCCTGATGTCCATGTCCATGACGGCGTACTGGGAGGTCAGGGCCCGTCTGCTGCGGGTGCCCGGGGTCGCCAACGTGAGCATCTTCGGCGAGCGGCTGCAGATGATGACCGTGCAGGTGGACCCGCTCAAGATGCAGGCCCACAAGGTCAGTCTCGACGACGTGATGGCGGCCACCGACGGGTCGGTCGACTCCGGTCTGCTGAAGTTCACCACGGGTTCCCTCATCGGCACCGGCGGCTGGATCGAGACCCCCACGCAGCGCCTCGGCATCCGGCACGTGCTGCCGGTCGTGACGCCCGGCGACCTCTCCCAGGTGCCGGTCTCCGCGGCGGGCGGCGGCACCGTCAGGATCGGGGACGTGGCCCGGGTGGAGGAGACCCACCAGCCGCTCGGCGGCAGCGCCATCGTCGGCTCCGACCCCGGTCTGCTGCTGATCGTCGAGAAGCTGCCCTGGGGCGACACCCCGGAGATCACCAAGAACGTCGAGGAGGCCATCGCCTCCCTCGAACCCGGTCTGCCCGGCGTCCACTTCGACACGACCATCTTCCAGCAGCAGGACTTCATCCACACCGCGATCGACAATCTGACCCAGGCCCTGGTGCTCGGCTTCCTGCTCGTCGTCGTGGTGCTCGCGGCGTTCCTCTACGAATGGCGCGTCGCGCTGATCAGCCTGCTGACGATCCCGCTGTCCCTGATGGCGGCCGTGCTCGTGCTCCACTGGCGCGGGGACACCATCAACACGATGGCCCTCGCCGGACTCGTGATCGCGCTGGGCGCCGTCGTGGACGACGCCATCATCGACGTCGAGAACATCCTCAGACGGCTGCGCGAGCACCGGAAGGCCGGCAGCGGCACCTCGGTCGCGAAGATCATCCTCAACGCCTCCCTGGAGGTCCGGAGCCCGATCGTCTACGCGACGATGATCATCGTCGTGGCGACGGTGCCGGTGTTCCTGCTCCAGGGAGTGGCGGGCTCGTTCTTCCGGACGCTGGCCGTCTCGTACACGCTGGCCATCCTCGCCTCCATGGTCGTGGCCCTGACGGTGACCCCCGCCCTGTGCCTGATCATGCTGCGCAGGGCCAAGGTCGAACGCCGGCAGTCCCCGCTGCTCCGCTGGCTGCAGACCGGCTACACGGCGGGACTGCGGCGCATCGTCAAGCGGCCGGTGAACGCCTATCTGGTGTCCGGCGTGCTCGCGGTCGTCGCGGCCCTCCTCGTGCCCCAGCTCAGCCAGTCCCTGCTGCCCTCCTTCAAGGAGCGGGACTTCCTGGTGCACTTCATCACCACACCCGGCACGTCCGTACAGGAAGAGCAGCGCATGGTCTCCCGGCTGAGCCGTGAGGTACGGGCCATCCCGGGAGTGCGCGACGTCTTCGGGGCCCACATCGGGCAGGCGTTCCTGGGCGACGAGATCGCGGGGGTCAACTTCGGCGAGGGCTGGATCGGCATCGAGCCCAAGGCCGACTACGACAAGACCCTCACGCGGATCAAGGAGACCGTGGCGCGGTACGCCGGCATGGAACAGGACGTCCAGACGTACCTCAACGAGCGCGTCGACGAGGTCCTCACCGGCTCCAAGTACCCGGTCGTCGTCCGTCTCTACGGCCAGGACCAGAAGGTCCTGCGCGAGAAGGGCCTGGAACTCCAGGAGAAGATCAGCAAGATCGCCGGCACCGGCGACGTCCACGCCGACCTCCAGGTCGAGGTCCCGCAGGTCCAGGTGCGGGTCGACGTCGACAAGGCGGCGAAGTACGAGCTGAAGCCCGGCGACGTGCGCCGCGCCGCGTCCACGCTCGTGGCCGGCGAGGAGGTCGGGGACATCTTCCGCGGCGGCCGGGCCTACGACACGGTGGTGTGGAGCACCCCCGAGACGCGCGGCAACGTGGCGGCCATCAGCCGGCTCCCGATCGACACGCCCGCCGGGACCACGGTGCCGCTCGGTGACGTCGCCCAGGTGGTCATCGAGCCCCAGCCGAACGTGATCGCGCGGGAGAACGGTTCGCGGCACCTCGACGTGAACGCCTCCCTCTCCGGACGCGGCCTCAGCGGTGTCGTCTCGGACGTCAAGAAGGCGATCGCCTCCACGGACTTCCCCCGCGGCTACCACACGGAGCTCCTCGGCGAGCACGAGGAGCGGCAGGCCGCCCAGCGGGTCCTGTTCTACAGCGCGATCTTCGCCGCTCTGGCGATCTTCGTCCTGCTCCAGGTCTCCTTCCACAGCTGGCGGCTCGCGCTGCTGTCGTTCCTCACCCTGCCCATGGCCCTGGTCGGCGGCGTCTTCGCCGTCTGGATCGCCGGCGGGAACATCACCCTCGGTTCCCTGGTCGGCTTCTTCACCGTGCTCGGCATCGCCGCGCGCAACGGCATCCTGATGATCAACCACTTCCAGCACCTGGAGGAGCACGAGGGCATGGCCTTCGGACCCGCCCTGGTGCTGCGCGGTGCGCGCGAACGGCTGTCCCCCATCCTGATGACCTCGCTGGCGACCGGACTCGCGGTCCTGCCGCTGGTCTTCCTCGGCAACCGGCCGGGCCACGAGATCGAGTACCCGCTCGCCGTGGTCATCGTGGGCGGTCTGGTTACGTCCACCCTGCTGAATTTGCTGGTCGTGCCCTCCTTGTACCTGCGTTTCGGCAAGGGCTTCAGACGCCACAGGCCGCAGCATGAGGCGGCCGCCACGCACTGAGGCAGGCGGCGGACGGGGCCGCCGCCTCTCGGTGGAGCCCCACCCTGGCTCCACCGAGAGGATCAAGCTGAATGCCCCGTCGCCTGCGCGCGTCCGCTGCCCTGCTGAGCCCGATCGTCACCGCGCTGCTCCTCGCCCCCGGCACGGCGACCGCCGACGCCCCCAAGGCCCCCTCTCCCGCCACGGCGCACAGCGGTGCGCGCGCGCAGAACGGCTGCGGAAACCCGCCCGCCCTGCGCCCGTACGCCTTCCCCGCCGCTCCGCGGGTGACCAACAGGTTCCTTCCGCTGAAGCCCGGGACCCGGCTGGTCCTCAAGGGCGACGTCGCCGGTGAGGACCACACGGTGGTGACGACGGTGACCGACCTGACCAAGGTCATCGACGGCGTCCGCACCGTGGTGGTGTTCGACCAGGACCTCAACGGCAACAAGGTCCAGGAGTCGGAGCTGGCCTTCTTCGCCCAGGACTGGCGCGGAGCGGTCTGGCGCCTCGGGGAGTACCCGGAGCTCTACGAGAACGGCAAGCTCACCGGCGCCCCCGACACCTGGATCTCCGGCGTGCAGGACGCCAAGGCGGGCATCGCCATGCTGGCCCGGCCGCGCGTGGGCTCCCCCACCTACACCGAGGGCCTGGCTCCAGAGATCGACTTCCTGGACTGCGCCACGGTGTTCCAGACCGGGCAGAGCGTCTGCGTCCCGGTCGCCTGCTTCGACGACGTCCTCGTGACGGACGAGTTCGCGCCGCTCGACCCCGAGGGCGGCCACCAGCGGAAGTCGTACGCGCCCCACGTCGGCAACATCAAGGTGGTGCCCGTGGGCGAGGCGAACCCGGAGACCCTGTCCCTGACCGAGTTCACCCGGCTCAGCGCCAAGCAGCTCGCGGCCGTCGACAAGGAGGTCCTCAAGCAGGACAAGCGCGGCTACAAGATCAGCCCCGACGTGTACGGCACCACCCCGCCCGCGGAGCCCGCCCTCGTGAAGGGGCTCGTGCCCGCGCTGTCGGACCGGCGAGACGGAGGGCGCGCGGCACCGCGCGCCCTTCAGCTCCGGTTCAGGTGACCCGGGTCACAATCAGGACATGCGGGTTCTGATCGTGGACGACGAGGAGCGGTTCGCCGAGGGGCTCCGCAACGGCCTGGAGGCGGAGGGCTTCGCCGTCGACGTCGCCCTGGACGGCACGGACGGCCTGTGGCGGGCCCGCGAGCACGCGTACGACGCGATCGTCCTCGACATCATGCTCCCCGGCCTGAACGGCTACCGCGTCTGCGCCACCCTGCGCGCCGAGGGGAACTGGACCCCGATCCTCATGCTCACCGCCAAGGAAGGCGAGTGGGACGAGGTGGAGGGGCTCGACACCGGCGCCGACGACTACCTGACGAAGCCCTTCTCGTACGCCGTGCTGCTCGCCCGGCTGCGTGCGCTGCTGCGCCGCGAACCCCGCGAGCGGCCCGCCGCCCTCACCGCCGGTGACCTGCGGCTCGACCCGGCGGCCAAGGAGGTGTCGCGGGGCGGTGTACGGGTCGAGCTGACCGCGCGCGAGCTGGCCCTGCTCGAGTTCCTCCTGCGCCGGCGCGGCGAGACCCTGTCCAAGCAGGAGATCCTCGCGCACGTCTGGGACGACGCCTTCGAGGGCGACCCGAACATCGTCGAGGTGTACGTCCGGCACCTCAGGAACAAGCTGGACCGGCCCTTCGGCCGGGCGTCCATCGAGACCGTACGGGGCTGCGGCTACCGCCTCGCCCCCGGCGGAGGGTAGGCGGCCATGGGCGTGCGGTTCTGGTCGACCGTGGCGGCCGTCCTCGTCGTGGCGGTGGGCCTGATCGCGGGAGCGGTGGCCCTGATCGCGCTCCTGCGGGCCGAACTGACCGACGACGTACGGCAGACCGTGAAGACCCGGGCCGAGCAGGTGGCGGCCGTCATCGAGTCGGGGCACGGGGTGCCGTCCCTGACCGTGAGCGAGCAGAACGACCAGTTCGTGCAGGTCCTGGACGGGCGGCGGGACGTGATCGCGAGCAGCCCGAACGTCAAGGACCTGCCAGCCCTGGCCGATCCGCGGCGGGGCTCCGAGTCCACCCTCACGACGCCGCTCGACGAGGACCGGTTCCTGGTGGTGGCGGTCACCGCCGAAGCGCCCGGCGGGAACCGGACCGTCCTGGTCGGGCAGACCCTCGCCGCGGTCGACGAGTCGACCCGGATCGTCACCCGGCTGCTCGTCACGGGGCTTCCCCTCCTGATGCTCGTGGTGGCCGGTGCGACCTGGATGGCGGTCGGGCGGGCGCTCTCGCCGGTGGCGGCCATCAGCTCGGAGGTCGACGCGATCTCGGCGGCGGAGCTGCACCGCAGGGTGCCGCTCCCGCCCGGCCGCGACGAGATCGCGCGCCTCGCCGCCACGATGAACCGCATGCTGGACCGGCTCGAACGGGCGCAGAGCGCCCAGCGCCGGTTCGTCTCCGACGCCTCGCACGAGCTGCGTTCCCCGGTGGCGTCCATCCGGCAGCACGTCGAGGTCGCACTCGCCCACCCCGACCGGCTGACGGACCGGGCGACGAACGAGCGGCTCGCCAGGACCGTGCTCGGCGAGGACCTGCGGATCCAGCGCCTGGTCGAGGACCTGCTGCTGCTCGCCCGCGCCGACGAGGACGCGCTGCGCCCCCGGATGCGGCCGGTGGACCTCGACGACCTGGTCCTCGACGAGGTGCGCCGGCTGCGCCGGGAGGCACCCGGGCTGCGGATCGGTTCGGTCGGGGTGTCGGCGGCGCGGCGGCGGGCGGACCCGCGGGGCCTGAGCCGGGTGGTGCGCAACCTCGGCGACAACGCGGCCCGGCACGCCCGCTCCGAGGTCGCCTTCGACCTCGCCGAACTGCCGGACGGCCGGGTGCTGCTCGGCGTGGAGGACGACGGTCCCGGCGTGCCGCCGGCGGACCGCGAGCGGGTCTTCGAACGGTTCGTACGCCTCGACGAGGCACGGTCCCGCTGGACGCCCGACGGGGGCGACGCGGGCGGCGCCGCCGGCAGCGGACTCGGGCTCGCCATCGTCGCCGAACTGGTCGCGGCGTACGGCGGTACGGCGACGGTGACCGACGGGCGGCTCGGCGGGGCCCGCTTCGAGGTGGTGCTCCCGCCGGACCCGGCGGTCTGAGACCGGGCGGCCTGAGACCCTGCGACCTGAGACCGTGCGACCGCTCCTGAAGGCCGGTTCAGTTCCGTTCAGGCTCCGTTCAGCCCCCGGGTGGCAGCGTCGGTGTCACGGCAGAGGAGGCAGCCATGAGGAACAGACGACCCGCGACCGTGCTGACCGCGGCCCTGGCCGCGACCCTCGCGAGCGGGGCCTGCAGCGCCGGTGCCGTCGGCGGCGGATCCGCGAACGGAACCTCGGCGACGGGCTCCGAGTGCGTGCGGATCGTGGGGGAGAACGGCACGAAGTCCGACGAGTGCCTGCCGCTCTCGCCGGAGCAGACCCGGGTCGACCGGGTCACGCCCGTGTTCAGCCGGCCGACCGAGATCACCAACCCGCTCCACGCCAGTTCGGAGCTCCAGCAGGTGATCTACGACGGTCATGTCGACGGCAAGCCGTTCCGTACGGAGCTCACTCTGCTGCCCCACATCGAGACCGTCACCGTGAACGGCGAGCAGGTCCGGGCGCGCACGCTCCAGTTCATGTCCTTCTCGGACGGCCGGGTCCAGGAGGTCGCGCGCGACTGGTTCGCGCAGGCCGACGACGGATCGGTCTGGTACCTCGGCGAGGAGGTCTTCAACTACGAGGACGGGGTGGTCGCGGACACGCACGGCAGCTGGCGGGCCGGGAACGCCGGACCGGCCGCGATGATCATGCCGAGGGGGCCCAGGGCCGGTGACGTGTTCCGGCCGGAGAACATCCCGGGCACGGTCTTCGAGGAGGTCACCGTGAAGGCCGTCGGGCAGACGGTCCCCGGGCCGTACGGACCCGTCAAGGGCGCGATCAGGACGGCCGAGATCAACCTGGACGGCTCGCGCGAGAACAAGGTCATCGCCCCCGGGTACGGCGAACTCACCATCGACGAGCCCGGCCCCGACCTGGAGGCCGTCACGCTGGCCGTACCGACGGACGTCACGCCCGGCCCCGTACCCGCCGAGCTCGCGGCCCTGTCGGCGGCGGTCCGCGCGGCGCACGCCGGGGCGACCGAGGAGGCCGTGGCGAAGGTGCAAACCGCCTGGGACGCGTACCGGGCCTCCGACCGGGTGCCCGGGCTGCTCGTCGAGCAGATGGACAAGGACGTCGCCTCGCTCACCGCGGCCGTCAAGGCCCGCGACGCGGAGCTCGTCCGCGGTGCCGTGCTCCGGGTCGCCCAGAACGAGCTCGACCTGCACCTGCGGTACCAGCCGCTGGAGACCGTCGAGGCCGCCCGGATGCAGATGTGGGCGCGCCAGTCGACGCTGGACGGCGCCGCCCGGGACGCGGGCGCGATCGCCGGCGACGTGGCCGGCCTCGAACTCACCTGGGACCGCGTCAAGGACGACGCGGACCCGGCCCGGGCAGCCCGGATCACCGCCGCGCTGCATGCCCTGCGCGACGCGGCCGACCGTCAGGACGCGACGGTCGCCCAGCAGGCGACGGCCGGCGTCACGGCCGCCCTCAACTCCGGCTGACCGCAGGGATGACCGCGCTCCCCGCCGGTGCGCGTGGCGGGGTCTCGGGGTCCGTGCTCCTCAGGTGAGGGTGAGGCCGCCGTCGACGGGGACGATCGCCCCGGTCAGGTACGAGCCGCCCGGTTCGGCCAGCGTGGTGATCCACCACGCCACGTCCTCGGGCGTCGCCACCCGCCCGGTCGGGATGCGCTGCGCGATCTGGTCCAGGAAGCCCTGGTACCGGGCGTCCGACATGCCGGCGCGCTGCCCGATGCCGGTGTCCGTGACGCCCGGCGCCACCGAGACCACGCGGATGCCGCGCGGTGCCAGTTCGACCGCCCACGCGCGGGTGAACTGGTTCAGGCCCGCCTTCGCCGCCATGTAGACCGCGTTGTCCGGGAAGCCCTGGGTGGTCAGCGACGCCGCCGTGCTGACGTTGACGATGGTGCCGCCCGTCTTCTCCAGCTCGTCCAGCGCCGCCCGGGCGAGGAACGCGGGCGCCACCAGGTCCGTGGTGAACTGCCGCTCCACGGCGGCCCGGTCGAGCTTCGCCAGCGGCGCGAAGGAGCCGGTCGCCGCGTTGTTCACCAGGACGTCCAGGCGGCCGAAGGCGCGCAGCGCGGCCTCCACCACCCGCTCGCCGGCGCCGGGGCCGGTCACGTCCGCCACCAGGGTCCGGATGTTCTCGTGCCCGGCGGCGGTCTCGTCCAGCGTGGCCGCGGTGCGGCCCACCACGAGGACCCGGTCGCCGCGCTCCGCGAACCGGAGGGCCGCCGCGCGTCCGATCCCCGTCCCACCACCCGTGATGATCACTGCCCGTGTCGTCATGGCGGCGACCGTACGGCGCCGGGCTCGAGACGGGGTCGATCCTCAGCCCTGCGGCCGGTCGTCGCGGGTGATGACGCGCTCCGCCACGAGCAGCTCCCCGTCCCGGCGCACCAGCCTGTCCCGCATCACGCAGGACAGCTCGATCCTCGGCACCCCGCCGCGCGGAGTCGCCAGGATCTCCACGTACGACACCGCTTCGACCCCGTCGGCGGCCGGACTGACCGTCGTCATCGTGACCCAGTGCCGATGGACCTCCTCGGCGGCGGCCCGGCCCGCCACGGCCGCGCGGGCTCCCGCCTCGATGCCGTCCCGGCCGCGCACCGGCCGCGTCATGGACGGGGACGCGAAGGACGCGTCGTCGGTGAAGGTGCGTGCCCAGGCCGTGGCGGCTCCGCCGTCCAGGAGGTGCATGTGCCGGGCGTAGAAGCGTTGGACGGCGACGGCGTCGATGTCTGCGTCGGTGCCGTCGCCGTGCGTGCGGGGCGTGGTGGTCACGGTGCCTCCCGGTGCGGTGGTCGTCGTCGGGGGCCGAGTCTGGCGGAGCCGCGTCGAGACCGGCTCGACCCCAGGGCCGGGGCCGGCCGTGTCGAGCCGTCTTCCAATGCCCTTTGAGCGGGGGCCGCGAGGCTGGCCGCTGTCGCTCAGGAGGTGACCGTGCGCATCATTGACCTGTCCTCGCCGGTGGACGCCGGCTCGTTCGAACCGGACCCCGTGGTCCACGAGGTGCTGACCCCGCGCGAGGGCGCGCTGCACATGCGCGACGAGATGCGGGCCCACTTCGGCCTGGAGTTCGACCCCGACGACCTGCCGGACGGCGAGTTCCTCTCGCTGGACCGCCTGAGTCTGACCACCCACACCGGCACGCATGTCGACGCGCCCTCCCACTACGGCTCCCGGACCACGTACGGCACCGGCGTGCCCCGGCACATCGACGCGATGCCGCTGGACTGGTTCCTCGGCCCCGGTGTGGTCCTCGACGTACGGGGCCGCGAGGCCGGCGTCGTCGGGGAGGCCGACCTGCGCAAGGAACTCGACCGGATCGGGCACGTCCTCGCCCCGCTCGACATCGTGGTGCTGAACACCGGAGCGGACGCCTGGGCGGGGACGCAGCGGTACTTCACCGACTTCGTGGGCCTCGACGCGGGTGCGATCGCCTTCCTGCTCGACGCGGGCGTGAAGGTCGTCGGCACCGACGCGTTCAGCCTGGACGCGCCGTTCGGCACCGTCATCGACGCCTACCGTCGCACCGGTGACAAGGCCGTGCTGTGGCCCGCCCACGTCGCCGGCCGGCACCGGGAGTACTGCCAGGTCGAGCGGCTGTCCGGCCTTGACCTGCTGCCCGCCCCGACCGGCTTCCGCATCGCCTGCTTCCCGGTGAAGGTGGCCGGCGCGGGCGCCGGCTGGACCCGTGCCGTCGCGCTCGTCGACGAGGCCCCCTGACCCGCCCGGGACACCCCCCGGCCCCTCCCGCACCCCCTGCTCCAGCGGCGTGCCGACCGACGCCGTGGACCGCAGCCGACCCGAGGAGAATCGCATGTACAGCACGGACCTCGCCGAGGTCTACGAGATGGTGTACCGCAGCCGCGGCAAGGACTGGGCCGCAGAGGCCGAGGCCGTCGCGGACCTGGCACGCGGACACGCCCCGGACGCCGACTCGCTGCTCGACGTGGCCTGCGGCACAGCCGCCCACCTGGGCCCCTTCAGCAAGCTCTTCACGACGGCGGAGGGGCTGGAGATCGCCGCGCCGATGCGTGACCTCGCGCTGCGCCGCAGGCCCGGACTGACCATCCACCAAGGGGACATGCGCGACTTCGACCTGGGGCGCACGTACTCCGTCGTGACGTGCATGTTCTGTGCGATCGGCTATCTCGGCAGCGTCGAGGAGATGCGCTCGGCGATCGCGTCGATGAGCCGGCACCTCGAACCGGGCGGCGTGCTCGTCGTCGAACCCTGGTGGTTCCCCGAGCAGTTCTCCGAGGGCTTCGTCGCCGGCGACCTGGCGCGCGAGGGTGACCGGACCGTCGCGCGGATCTCCCACTCCACGCTCCAGGGCCGGGCGACCCGGATGGAGGTGCGGTTCCTCGTCGGCGATCCCGACGGCATCCGCACCTTCACCGAGATCGACGTCCTGACCCTCTTCTCGCGCGAGGAGTACGAGTCGGCCTTCCGTGACGCCGGCTGCTCCGTCGTGTACCGGCCGGGCGACCCGACCGGCCGCGGCCTGTTCGTCGGCGTCAAGGAGGGCGGGCGATGACCACGTACGTCTGGGACTACCTGCGGGAGTACGCGGCGGAGCGCGAGGAGATCCTCGACGCCGTCGACACCGTCTTCCGGTCCGGGCGGCTCGTCCTCGGCGCCTCCGTCGCCGGATTCGAGCAGGAGTTCGCGGACCACCACGGCGTGGAGCACTGCGTGAGTGTGGACAACGGCACCAACGCCATCGTCCTCGGTCTTCAGGCCCTCGGCGTGAAGCCCGGCGACGAGGTCGTCACCGTCGCCAACACGGCTGCCCCGACCGTGCTCGCCATCGACGCGGTCGGCGCCACCCCGGTCTTCGTGGACGTGCGCGAGGACGACCACCTCATGCGCACCGACCAGCTCGCCGGGGTGATCACCGAGAGGACCGCCGCGATCGTCCCCGTCCACCTCTACGGGCAGTGCGTCGACATGGCGCCGGTCACCGAGCTCGCCGCCCGTCACGGCCTGAAGGTGCTGGAGGACTGCGCGCAGGCCCACGGCGCCCGGCACCACGGCCGGCTGGCCGGCACCATGGGCGACGCCGCCGCCTTCTCCTTCTACCCGACGAAGGTGCTGGGCGCGTACGGCGACGGCGGCGCCGTCCTGACCCGCGACGCGGACGTGGCGGCGGCCCTGCGCCGGCTGCGCTACTACGGCATGGAGGAGCGGTACTACGTTGTCGGCACCCCGGGACACAACAGCCGGCTCGACGAGGTCCAGGCGGAGATCCTCCGCCGCAAGCTCAAGCGCCTCGACGCCTACGTCGAGGGCCGCCGCGCCGTGGCGCGCCGCTACGAGGTGGGGCTGGCCGGCACCGATCTGCTCCTCCCCTCGAACGCGGTGGGAAACGATCACGTCCACTATGTCCACGTGGTCCGCCACCCCGAGCGGGACCGGATCATCGAGCGCCTCAAGGACTACGGCATCGAGCTGAACATCAGCTACCCGTGGCCCGTGCACCGCATGACCGGCTTCGCCCACCTCGGCTACGCGGAGGGCAGCCTGCCGGTGACCGAGCGGCTGGCGGAGGAGATCTTCTCGCTCCCGATGTACCCGTCCCTGCCGCCGGACACCCAGGAGAAGGTCATCGCGGCGATCCGCGAGGTCGTCGCCGGTCTCTGAGCCGGCGCCCCGGTCCCCTCCGGGGCCGGGGGGGGGGGGGGGGGGGGGGGGGGGGGGGGGGGGGGGGGGGGGGGGGGGGGGGGGGGAGAGGGGGGGGGGGGG
>NZ_JBVJWR010000016.1:158704-179010 GCF_055602235.1 Streptomyces sp. NPDC037410
ATCCCCCCCCCCCCCTCCCCCCCCCCCCCCCCCCCCCCCTCCCCTCCCCCCCCCCCCCCCCCTCCCTCCCCCCCCCCCCCCCCCCCCCCCCCCCGCGCGTGCGGCCGGGCTCAGCCGGCGTAGTACAGGCTGTGCAGGCAGGCGACCAGGCTCCGGGCCTGCACGTTGACGTAGTGGCTGTGCCGCAGCAGCTCCGACAGCTGGTGCAGGGTCACCCACCGGTGGGCGGGTGACGCGGCGTCCAGGCCGTCCGGGGCCTCGACGACGAGGTACCGGTTGAGCGCCCGGTGGAACCGGCCGCCCTCCTCCGAGAGGACCGTGTCGTACCGCACCGCCGCGGGGTCCGCGTCCAGCACCGCGTCGAGGAACCGCGGCAGCGCCCCGTCGGGGAGGCCCGTGTAGCTCTCCGGCACGCACTGCACGGTCGGTCCCAGCTCCACCACGTCGCTGAACCCGGGCTCCACGCGCGCGTGGACCAGGACGTGCAGCACCCCGTCGATCCGCCGGGTGAGGAAGGCGATCACCCCCCGGCCCACCGGCTCGATCATCGGCTGGTTCCAGTGCCGCACCTCGCGCCCGCCGGCTTCCACCCGGACGCCGATGACGTCGAAGAAGGCGCCGGTGTCGTGGCGTATCCGGTCCTTGTCGCGGGTCCAGCCGGTGAGGCCGTCCAGGGGGGTCCGGCGGACCGTCAGGTCCTCGCCCGCCCGGCGGTCGGTGATCCAGCCGAGGATCTCCTCCATGGTGTGGACGCTGCCCGCCGCGGGGTCGCCGGAGCACCGGAGCGCCCGCCGGAAGGGGTCCGGGTCGTCGTCCGCGTCCGCTCCGGGGGCGGTGAACGGCAGGCAGGACAGCACGGTCCGGCAGTCCATGTTGATGGTGTCCTCGCGCCCCAGCAGCTCGTGGATCTGGCCGATCGTCAGCCAGCGGTAGCCCTCCCGGGCCTCGACCGGCTCCAGCAGCTCGACCACCATGTTGCGGTTGCGCTTGCGGTAGAACCAGGAGCCCTGCTCCGACTGGCGCACGTCGGCCAGCACACCCGGCCGCCGGTGCGCGTCGAGGAAGTGCTCCACGTACGGCACGGCCAGCCCCTGGTGCACCCGTGTGTAGTTGCTGCGGGTGGCCTGCACGGTCGGGGAGACCTGGAGCCCGTTGGCGTTGCCGGGTTCGACCTTGGCCTGCACGAGGGCGTGCAGCACCCCGTCGATCCTGCTCACCAGCAGGCCGAGGATGCCGATCTCGGGCTGGAGGATGATCGGCTGCGCCCACCGGGGCACCGGCGCGCCCTGGTGCTCCACCGCCACTCCGTGCACGGTGAAGAAGCGGCCGGTGTGGTGCCCGAGGTCGCCGGTGGCCGGGTCGGTGACCCAGCCGTCGAGCTCGTCGAGCCCGACCCGTTCGACCCGGGTGTAGGCCCTCCGGGCGTGGCCGGCGAACCAGTCGGGGAAGTCCGACAGGTCGCCGAGGGGCCCGGTCGAGCGCAGCCGGGCGGAGTCGTCGATCCACCGTGCGGTGTCCGCCCGCGACGGCCGCGCGCCGGGGTGCGGGAGGGGAAGGGGGACGTTCACCGAAGCCTCCTCGGGCCGTTCCGTCGGGTTCTCCGCGTTCTCCGCGCGTGTGTCCGGCTCGGCCGGTTCATCCGGTCCCTCCCGCCGGCTCGGCGTCCCCGGCCGCGTCCCACATCGCGCGCAGCGACGCGTCGAGGGGGATCAGCGGCCGCCAGCCGAGGAGGTCGGCGGCCAGGGCGATGTCGGCACAGGTCCAGCTTCCGCCCTTGCTGGCGACCTCCGCCGGGCGCAGCCGCACGGCGGAGGGGTCGGCCCCCGACACCTTGACGAGGACGGCGACGAGGTCGGCCATCGGCACCGCCTCCCCGCGCCCGATGTTGACCACCCGGCTCCGGCCGGGCGCGGCGACCGCCGCGACCGCCGCCCTGGCCAGGTCCCGCACGTCGACGAAGTCGCGGCGGGCGGCGGCGACGTCGAGGGTGAGCGTCCCGCCCGGTGAGAGGGCGCGCAGCCGCTCCGCGACGACGCCGAGGAAGCTCGCGGTGGTGGTGTGCGGTCCGCAGACGTTGACGGCCCGCAGGACGAGCGCGTCGATCCGGCCGGTGCGCGACTCGGTGAGCAGGTGCTCGGAGCCGGCGCGTTTGGTGGCGCCGTACGGGGTCAGCGGGCCGGGGGCGTGGTCCTCGCCGATGAGAACGCCGTCCTCGACGGGGCCGTACTCGTGGATCGAGCCGATCTGGACGACGCGCAGCCGCCGGCCGGTCGCGGCGCAGCCGTCGGCGAGCCGTCGCGGCAGGTCGACGTGGGCGCTGCGCATGCTCTCGGCGGTGGTGCCCCAGCCGCCGGTGGCGTTGACGACCGCCGTCACCGCGTGCGCGTCGAGGAGGGCGGCGAGCCGGGCGGGTGCGGCGGTGGCGACGTCGAGGCGGACGAGGGCGCGGGTGTGCGGGGCGGGGCGGCGGGCGACGGCGAGCACCCGGTGCCCGGTCCGGAGGAGTTCGGCGCAGACGGTGCGTCCGACGGATCCGGTGGCACCGAGCACCGCGACCGTGCCGGCGGGCCCGCCCTTCGGGTCGGGCTCCATGGGGGCGCTCAGCGCGGGCCGCCGGAGCCGGAGGGCCAGAGCCGGTCCTCGACCGCCCGGGAGACGGTGTAGTCGGGGAGGATGCCCTTGTCGCGGGCCTCGGCGAAGGAGAGGGCCTCCCGGTCGCGGTCCGACTGCACGACGTCGAGGCCGGAGGGGAGGGTGATGCCCAGGTCCTCGTCGAAGACGTCGAGGGCGAGTTCGTGCTCGGCGACGTAGGCGCCGGTGAGCATGTACGACATCACGGTGTCGTCCTCAAGGGCGACGAAGGCGTGCCCGACGCCGACCGGGAAGTACGAGGCGCGGAAGTGGAGCTGGTCCATCTCGACCGCGTCCCACCGGCCGAAGGTGGGCGAGCCGACCCGTAGGTCGACGACGATGTCGACGGCCCGGCCGCTCGCGCAGTACACGTACTTGGCGGTGCCGGGCGGGGTCACCGTGAAGTGGATGCCGCGGATGGTGCCGCGGCGGGAGACGCTGTGGTTGGTCTGGGCGACCGGGAAGCCGGGGCGTCCCAGGGCCTCGGCGAACGCCTCCTGCTGGAAGGGGGAGACGAAGAGGCCGCGCTGGTCGGCGAATTGGCGGGGGGTGAACTCGTACGCCCCCTCGACCTTGAGACTTCGGACCTGCATCGTTCGGTTCACCGTCCGGGGGTAGTCGGGTACGTCGGGGGTTCCGGGGGCGCCGCCGGAGCCGCGGCCGGGCCGGTCACCGGCGGCGGTGCTCGACGGCGAGCCGCTCCAGTGTGGGAACGACCTGCGCCGGAGCCGGGGCGGCGAGCGCCTCGCGCCGCAGGGCCATGGCGTTGCGCTTGAACCCCGGCTCCTCCAGGAGCCGGACGAGGAGCTCGCGCAGGCCCTTGGCGCTGAGCTTGCCCGGCACGTAGAGGCCGGCGCCGTGGGCTTCGAGGTAGCGGGCCTTGTTGATGGTGTCCCAGACGCCGTCGACGACGATGAGCTGGGGGATGCCGTGGATCATCGCGGTGCCGAAGCTGCCGGCGCCGCCGTGGTGGATGACCGCGTCGCAGGTCGGCAGGAGCGCGTCGAGCGGCACGAAGTCGACGGCCCGGACGTTGTCCGGGACGGTGTCGAGGTCCTTGAGCTGGTTCTTGTCGAGGGTGGCGACGACCTCGACGTCGTCGAGGCCGGCGACCGCCTCGAGGAGGTCCCCGATGGAGGCCCGGTCGCTGCCGAGCACCTCGCGGTGGGCGACGCCGAGGGTGAGGCAGACCCGGCGGCCGCGCCTGGGCGGTTCCTGGAGCCAACGCGGCACCGTGGACTGGCCGTTGTACGGCACGTACCGCATCGGCACGTAGTCCAGGTCGACGGGGAGGCGCATCGACCGGGGCATCGGGCAGACGGTGAAGTCACCGGTGACCGCGGCCTCCTCGAAGGAGGCGCCGTGCCGCTCCAGGCTCCAGGTGAGCCACTCGCGGAGCGGGTCGTCGCGCTGCTCGGGGGGCCGGGAGGCGAGCTGCTCCAGGAAGGTCTGGCGCATGTTGCCCGCCAGGTCCATGCCGAACATGACCCGGCCGTGGGCGGTGCCGGTGGCGATCGCGGCGATGGCGCCCGCGAAGGTCAGGGTGTCCCAGAGGACGAGGTCGGGCTTCCAGGAGCGGCAGTGCTCGACGAGCTCGTCGACCATCCGGTCGGAGCAGCAGTTCTGGAAGACCACGGAGGTCATGGCGGTGAACACGCCCAGCGTGTACTCCGGGGTGAGGCGTTCCGGGCGGGTCTCGCTCATGTCGAGGCCGACCTGTGCCTGGCTCTCCAGCTGGTCGACGTCCTGCCCGATGTTCTCCTGGGTCTCCTGCATCTGCTCGTCGAGGTGGAGCTCCTCGCCGACGCCGACGGCGGTCAGCCCGGTCTTCGTGATCTCCTCGGCGAGGTCCGGATGGCTCGCGATCCGGACGTCGTGTCCCGCGGCCCGCAGGGCCCAGGCCAGCGAGACCTGCGCATGCATGTGCGACTTGGCGGCGAAGGTGGTGAAGAGTACCCGCATCCCTACCCCTGTTCCGGCGAAGGCCTGTCTGTGTCCGACGTCCGCACCACCCTCGGACCACGGCCTCGTACGTCGGTCGAGAGTCGTTGCAGGGGCACTCGACCGGGGCCCGCGCGCGATTCCGACGGGTACCTGCCGCCTGGAGAACAGCAGGTCATGCACTACCTTGGAATCCGGTCGGCGGACTCCGGCCACGTGCGGAGTGCCGGTTCCGGTCCCGCGCCGGAATCACTTCGGACATGCAGCAGGGAGACCATGTCAGCCACACGATTGCTGGTCCTCGGGGTCATGCGGATGCACGGCAAAGCGCACGGCTACCTGGTCCGTTCCGAGTTGGTCTCCTGGGGCGCGGACGAGTGGGCCCACATCAAGTTCGGCTCGATCTACCACGCGCTGCGCCAGCTGGCCAAGGAAGGGCTGCTGACCTTCACCGACATCCCCGACTGGCCGGGCCGGGTGGACTACGAGATCACGCCGGCGGGCGAGGAGGAGTTCCTCCGCCTGCTCCGCGACGCGCTGAGACTGGGCAACAACCGCCCGGACATGCTCGGGGCGGCGGTCGTCCTGCTGCCCTCCCTGCCCCGCGAGGAGGCGATCGGTCTCCTGAGGGAGCGGATCGCCTCGCTCTCGGCCCGTCAGGGCGGGGTGGTCGACCGGGTGGACGAGACGGCGAGCGAGCAGCCGGACCGTGCCCATGTGCGGGAGCTGATCGGGCTGTGGGAGCACAGCGCCGCCAGCCAGGCCGTGTGGGCCCAGGGGCTGATCGACCGTCTGGAAGCGGGAGCGTACGTGATGTACGGGGAGAATTCGGCCTCCTGAGGCTCCGGGGGCGACCCCGCCGGTGGAGCGACCGGACGCCAGGTGGTACTCAAGTTTGTGCACTCATGGTGCCGGACCCAGGAGGACATCACCGTGCCGATCATGCTGAGCCCGCAGGACGTGGACGACGTCTTCGACGACGAGGCCTTCCTCGAGGAACGCTTCGCCGACGTCCAGCGGCTGCTCCTCGGCTCCCGCCGCGCCCCCTGCGCCGACACCCTCGTCGACGTCCCCTCCAGTCGATTACGGCTCACCGCCCGGCCCTACTCCCCCGGCCCCCTCGGCCCCTGCTCCACCCTCCGGATCGACCCCTCGTCGCCCGCGGCCCCCGCCGCCGGCCGGGTCGAACTCGTCCTCGCCGACGACGGCTCGCTCCTCGGCCTCGCCGACGCCGGAGCCCTCGACGGCTGGCGCGCCGCCGTCCCCTCCGGCCTCGCCGCCCGCTACCTCGCGCCCCCCGGCCCGCAGGCCCTGGGCCTCTTCGGCGCCGGCGAACAGGCATGGGCCTCCCTCCTCGTCCTGCGCCGCGCCCTCCCCTCCCTCGCCGTCGTCCGCGTCGTCGGCCGCGACCGGGCCCGCACCAGGAACTTCGCGCTCGCCGCCAGCCGGCACACCGGCCTCACCGTCCTCGCCTCCGACGACCCCCGCGCCGGGGCCCGGCACGCCGACGTCGTCGTCGCCACCGGCGGCCACCCGCCGGTCCGCGCCGACTGGCTCACCGCCGGCGCCCTCCTCATCGACCAGACCGACACCACCCGCCCGCCCCGGCCCGCCCGTCCCGCCGTCCGCAGCGTCCGCCTCGCCCCCGCCGGACGGCCACCGGCCACCGGCCCGTCCGGCTGCCTCACCCTCGGCGAGATCGTCGCGGGCCGCGCCCTGCCCCGCCGCGCCGGCGCCGACGTCGTCCACTACCGCTCCGACGACCTGGCGGGCTGGAACAGCCTGGCCGCCACCGCCGGACTGAGCCAGGCATGGCGCCGCGACCTCGGCACCTCGCTCCCCGTGGGCCGCTCGGGACGCTGACGCAAGGGCGCCGTCCAGCCATCTTCTAGGTCTCCGCTAGGGCCCCGCGAGCCACGTCGCCGAGGGTGGCAGCTCCGTCCCGGCACAGTCGCCGCCGGACTCCCGGACGATGAGGAGACCGCTGCCATGTCAGCTGAGCAGCCCGGCCCCACCACGAGCGGCCCGGCCACGTTCGTCAACAGCTTCACGCTCCACACCAGCCCCGAGATGTTCGAGGAGATCTTCGCCCGCACCGCCCGGTTCCTCGAGGACCGGCCCGGCTTCCTCGGCTACACCCTCGTCCGCCACGTGGACGAACCCGACCGGTACGTCAACATCGCCCGCTGGAGCGACCCGGACGCCTTCCGCGCCGCCGTCACCGACGCCGGGTTCGCCCCGCACGCCCAGGCCCTGCGGGCGGTCAGCACCAGCAGCTCGAACCTCTACGTCGAGCGCCGCAGCGTCACCGCGGAGACCCGATGACCCGGCGCGTCGCCATCACCGGCATCGGCGTGATCGCCCCCGGCGGCATCGGGACCAAGCAGTTCTGGGACACCGTCACCGCCGGCCGCACCGCGACCCGGCCCATCAGCCTGTTCGACCCGGCCCCCTTCCGCTCCCGGATCGCGGCCGAGTGCGACTTCGACCCCGTCGAGCACGGTCTCGTCGGCGAGCACGTCGAACAGCTCGACCGCGCCGCCCTGTTCGCCCTCGCCGCGCTGCGCGAGGCGGTCGCCGACAGCGGTCTCGTCGTCGACCCCGACCGGGCCCACCGCACCGGCGTCAGCCTCGGCAGCGCCGTCGGCTGCACCCAGAAGCTGGAGCAGGAGTACCTCGCCCTCAGCGGCGGCGGCCGGGAGTGGCTCGTCGACCACACCGCCGCCGGCAGCCGCCTCTACGACCACTTCGTGCCCAGCTCCATGGCGGCCGAACTCGCCTGGGCGGCCGGCGCCGAAGGCCCCTGCACCGTCGTCTCCGCGGGCTGCACCTCCGGCCTCGACTCGGTCGGGCACGCCGCCACCCTCATCCGCGAGGGCGCCGCCGACGTGATGATCGCCGGAGCGACCGACGCCCCGATCTCCCCGATCACCGTCGCCTGCTTCGACGCCATCCGCGCCACCTCGCCCCGCAACGACGACCCGGCGACCGCGCTCCGCCCCTTCGACCGGACCCGCAACGGCTTCGTCCTCGGCGAGGGCGCCGCCGTCCTCGTCCTGGAGGAGCTGACCGCCGCCCGCCGCCGGGGCGCCCGCGTCCACGCCGAGATCGCCGGCTACGCCTCCCACGGCAACGCCCACCACATGACCGGACTCCGCCCCGACGGACGGGAACTGGCCGCCGCCGTCACCGACGCCCTCGCCGAGGCCCGGCTCCCCGCCGACGCCCTCGGCTACGTCAACGCCCACGGCACCGCCACCCGGCAGAACGACGTGCACGAGACCGCCGCCCTCAAGCGCGCCCTCGGCGCCCACGCCGCCCGCGTCCCGGTCAGCTCCATCAAGTCGATGATCGGCCACTCCCTGGGCGCCATCGGCTCCATCGAGATCGCCGCCACCGCGCTCGCCCTCACCCACGGCGTCATCCCGCCCACCGCCAACCTCCACGACCAGGACCCCGAACTCGACCTGGACTACGTGCCGCTGCACGCCCGGGAGACCCGCATGGACAGCGCGCTCACGGTGGGCAGCGGCTTCGGCGGCTTCCAGAGCGCCATGGTCCTGCGCCTCCCCGAGGGGAGGGCCGCGTGAACGTCGTCGTCACCGGCATGGGCGTCGTCGCCCCCACCGGCCTGGGACTCGGCCCTTACTGGGCGGCGACCCTCCGCGGCGCGTCCGGCATCCGCCGCATCCGCGCCTTCGACCCCGACCGCTACCCCACCCGGTACGCCGGCGAGGTCACCGGCTTCGACCCGGCCGACCACCTGCCCAGCCGGCTCGTCCCGCAGACCGACCGCATGACCCAGTTCGCCCTCGCCGCCGCCGACTGGGCCGTCGCCGACGCGGCCGTCGACCTGGACGCCATCCCCCCGCTGGACCGGGGTGTCGTCACCGCCGGCGCCTCCGGCGGCTTCGGTTTCGGACAGCGCGAACTCCAGCACCTGTGGGGCGAGTCTCCCAAGAAGGTCAGCGCCTACATGTCCTTCGCCTGGTTCTACGCCGTCAACACCGGTCAGATCTCCATCCGGCACGGACTCAGCGGCCCCACCGGCGTCTTCGTCGGCGAACAGGCCGGCGGCCTCGACGCGATCGCCCACGCCCGCCGTCAGGTCCGCTCCGGCACCCGGCTGATGCTCGCCGGCGGCCTGGACTGCTCGCTCTGCCCGTACGGCATGGCCGCCCAGCTCGCCGGCGGCCGGCTCAGCCCCGGCGCGTACCGCCCCTTCGACAGGCGCGCCGACGGGCACCTCCCCGGCGAGGGCGGCGCCATGCTCGTCCTGGAGAGCGCCGAGCACGCGCGCGAACGCGGCCGCCACCCGTACGGCGAGATCGCCGGCTTCGGCTCCACCTTCGACCCCCGCCCCGGGTCCGGCCGCCCGCCAACCCTGCGGCGCGCCGTCGAACAAGCCCTCGCCGACGCCGGCACGGCCCCCGGGGAGATCGCGCTCGTCCTCGCCGACGGCGCCGGCCGGCCCGAACCGGACGCTGCCGAGGCCGCCGTGCTCGCCGAGGTCTTCGGCCCCCGCGGCGTCCCCGTCACCGTGCCCAAGACGGGCACCGGCCGCCTCTACTCCGGCGCCGGACCGCTCGACGTCGTCACCGCTCTGCTCGCCCTGCGCGACGGACTCGCCCCGCCGACCCCCGGCGTCGACCGGGTGCCCGACGCGTACGGCCTCGATCTGGTCAGGGACCGGCCGCGTCCCGTCACCGGTACCGCCGCCCTGGTCCTCGCCCGTGGTCACCACGGCTTCAACAGCGCCCTGGTCGTCCGCTCCGCGGACCGCGCCGTCCCCGCCGGAGCCGCCGCGTGAACACCGGACAGCTGTACGTCCAGGGCACCGGAACCTGGCTGCCGCCCGCCGAACGGGTCGCCGACGCCGTCGCCGACGGCCGCTGCGACCCGGCCGTCGCCCGCGCCACCCGGATGGAGTCGGTCGCCGTCTCCGCGGGCGACGCCGGCCCCGAGATGGCCGCCCGGGCCGCGCGCACCGCACTCGCCCGGGCCGGGGCCGGTCCCGCCGACATCGACCTGGTGCTGCACGCCAGCTTCTACCACCAGGGCTTCGACATCTGGGCCCCCGCCTCGTACGTCCAGCACCACTCCGTCGGCAACCACAGCCCGGCGATGGAGATCCGGCAGGTCTCCAACGGCGGCATGGCCGCTCTCGACCTGGCCTGGGCCTACCTCGCCGCCGACCCCGGACGGTCCGGCGCCCTGCTCACCACCGGCGACCGCTTCTGCCCGCCCGGCTTCGACCGCTGGCGCAGCGATCCCGGCACCGTCTACGCCGACGGCGGCACCGCCCTCGTCGTCTCCCGGCGCTCCGGCTTCGCCCGCGTCCGCTCCGTCGCCACCGTCTCCGCCCCCGACCTGGAGGGGATGCACCGCGGCGACGACCCCTTCGCGGCCGCCCCGCTCGGCCACCGGCCGGTCGTCGACCTGGAGGCGCACAAGCGGGACTTCCTCGCCCGCTACGGCACGTCCCCGGCCGTCGCCCGGGTCTCCGCCGGCCAGGAGACGGTGGTCGAGCAGGCGCTCGCCGAGGCCGGAATCGGGCTCGGCGATGTCGACCGCTTCGTCCTGCCCCACCTCGGCCACCGCCGGCTCCACGTCGCCTACCTCGCCAAGTTCGGCATCGACCCCGAACGCACCACCTGGTCCTGGGGCCGCACCGTCGGACACCTCGGCGCCGGCGACCCCTTCGCCGGACTCGACCACCTCGCCTCCGGAGGACTCCTCCGGCCCGGCGACACCTGCCTCCTCTTCGGTGTCGGCGCCGGCTTCAGCTGGTCCTGCGCCGTCGTCGAGATCCTCACCCAGCCCGCCTGGAGCGACCGATGACCGACCCCGCGGCGCGGCCCGCCGGCCTCCCGGACGACCGTCCCGTCGCCCTGCTGCTGCCCGGCCAGGGCTCCCAGCACGTCCGTATGGCCGCCGGACTCCACGGCGTCGAGCCCGCCTTCACCGAGGCCATGGACGAGGCCCTGGCCGCGCTCGCCGCCCCCGGTCCGCTCGGCCGTCGGACGACCGGGCTGCGCGAGGACTGGCTCGACAGCCCGGACAGCGCGGTCATCGACCACGTCACCCGCTCCCAGCCCCTGCTCTTCGCCGTCGACTACGCCCTCGGCCGGCTCGTCCTCGACTGGGGCGTCCGACCCGTCGCCCTGCTCGGCCACAGCATCGGCGAGGTCGCCGCCGCCGTCCTCGCCGGGGTCTTCACCCTGCGGGACGCCGCCGCCCTCGTCCACGACCGTGTCACCCGGCTCGCGGACACCCCGCCCGGCGGCATGGTCGCGGTCGCCGCCGCCCCGGAGGAGATCGCCCCGCTGCTCGGCGGCGAGGTCGTCGTCGCGGCCGTCAACGCTGCGCGCCAGACCGTGCTCGCCGGACTCGCCGAACCGCTGCGCGCCACCACCGGGGAACTGCGGGCCGCCGGCTTCGTGGTGCGGCCGGTCGCCGCCTCCACCGCGTTCCACAGCCCGGCGCTCGCCCCCGCCATGGAGGGCGCCGACGACCGGATCGCCGCCCTGCCGGTCGGCGCCCCCGTCATCCCCGTCGTGTCCGGCTACACCGCCCGCCACCTGACCCTCTCCGAGGCGAAGGACCCCGGGTTCTGGTCCCGGCAGCCCCTCGACCCGGTGCTCTTCCGGCCCGCCCTCGACGCCCTCCTCGACGGCCGGGACCTCGTCCTCGTCGAGGCCGGGCCCGGCCAGGGCCTCTCCCAGCTGGCCCGCCGGCACCCGGCCGTCCGCTCCGGCCGGTCCACCACGGTCCCGCTGCTGCCGGCCTCGGCCGGCCCGCCCGGGGCCGACCTCGCCGCCGTGCGCGCCGCGGCCGAACGGCTCCGGCCGACTCCGCTCCGGCCCGGGCGGACGGACCCACGGGGGGTGTAGCCCGAGTCGAGTGCCCCTGGAGGTGGCGTGGTTAGCGTCGGAAGCGCTCTCCCGCCCTCCCCGTACGAAGGCCGTGTGCCGTACCACCGCAACGGCTCGTGGACCGCGGGACGTTCAGGACCTGCGCGTCACGTACCAGACCTGCCCACCCCCGGACCCGAGGGTCCCTTCCCAGGACGGTGTCATGCTGACCGAGCAGACCAACAGCGAGCTGGGCCGCCACCTGCTGACCATCCGAGGCGTCCAGTTCATCTTCGGCGCCCAGGGCGATCCCTTCGCCCTGATCCTCCGCGCCGGCGACGACGACCCGCTCAGCCACGGCGAGCGCGCCCGCGAGCTGGGCCTGCACGAGAGCGCGGCGGGCGCGTGGGTCACCGCGAGCCACGCGCTCGGCGCGCGGATCCTCGGCGACCCCCGCTTCTCCGCACGCCACGCGGAGGAGGGCCCGCAGCACCACCCGGGCGTCGACGTCTGGGACGACCCGCTGCTCTGCCACGTCGTCCCCGTCGACGACGCCCGTCTCAACCTCGAACCCGCCGCCTACGAGCGGCTCGCCGCGATCGGCGCCCCGCTCCTCGGCGCGGACGCGCTGGCCGGCCGGACCGCCGACGTGGAGCGCGCCTACCGGGAGGCGCTCGCGGCCGCCGGTGCCCGCTTCGACCTGTACCGGGACGTCGCCGTCCCCGCCGCGCTCACCGTGGTCGCCGAGCTCCTCGGGCTGCCGGCCGGCGGCCGGGAACGGCTCGCCGAGCTGCACGCCGGACTGTCCACGGCCTTCGACGCCGGTCACTGCCCGCAGCAGCTCCCGGCCGCCCGCGCCTTCCTCGAGGCCGAGACCGCGCTCTCCGACGAGCTGGGCTCACTGGTCGCCTCCGGCCTCGCCACCGGCCTCGCGGGGCTGCCCGGATCGAGCCCCGAGGACGCGGTCGCGATCGGCGTGCTCGTCGCCGTCGTCGGCGTCGAGGCCACCGCGACCGCCGTGTGCAACGCGGTGGAGACCCTCCTCGCCCACCCCGGGCAGTGGGAGCGCCTGACCCGTGACCCGTCCCGTGCGGCCGGGGCCGTACGGGAGGCGCTGCGGCTCTCGCCGCCGCTCCGCTTCGAGAGCCGGATCGCCCGCGAGTCCGTCGAGCTCGACGGACGGACCGTCGAGGAGGGCAAGCGGGTCGTCGTCCTCGTCGACGCGGCCAACCGCGACCCGGAGGTCTTCCCGGACCCCGGCGCCTTCGACCCGGAGCGCCCCGGGGAGCTCTCGCTGACCCGTACCGGCGGGCCGGCCGACGCCGTCACCGCCGGCCTGGTGCGGATCCAGACGGAGGCGGCCGTCCGCGTCCTCGCCGAGCAGCGGCCCGCCCTGCGGATCGGCGCCGAGGTGCTGCGCCGCTCCCGTTCCGCCGTCCTGCGCGGTGTGCTGCGCTTCCCCGTCGCATGAGCCGCCCGGTCCGCCCGTCGCCCACCACGGAAGGAGGCGCGCGGTGCGCGTACTGCTGACGGCGTTCGCCCAGGACGCCCATCTCAACGGGATCGTGCCGCCGGCGTGGGCGCTGCGCACCGCCGGCCACGAGGTGCGGGTCGCCGTCCAGCCCGGTGCGGTCGAGTCCGTCACCCGGGCCGGTCTGACCGCCGTACCGGTGGGCGAGGACCACCGCATGGACGACGTCATCCGCTCCGTCGGGCAGGGGATGCTCCTGCACCACCTGGACCGGGACTACCTGGAGAACCGGCCCGAGCGGTTGAGCACCGACTACCTGCGGGCGTCCGACGCGATCCTGACGTCGACCTTCTACACGCAGATCAACAGCGAGTCGATGATCGACGGGCTGGTGGAGTACGCCCGGTTCTGGCGTCCCGACCTGGTCCTCTGGGAACCGTTCACCTTCGCGGGGGCCGTCGCGGCGAAGGCGGCGGGGGCGGCGCACGCCCGGCTGCTCGCCTTCCCCGACCTGTTCGCGCGCACCCACCTGGAGCTGCGCCGCCGTCAGGCGGAGCTGCCGCCGGAGCTGCGCGACGACCCGATGGAGGAGTGGCTCGCGTTCACCCTCGACCGGTACGGGGCCGCCTTCGACCCCGACGTCGTCACCGGGCAGTGGTCCGTCGACCAGATGCCCGCCGGGGTGCGGATGGAGCTGGGCCTGCCCCGGCTGCCCATGCGGTACGTCCCGTACAACGGCCCCGGTCCGGCCGTCGTCCCGAAGTGGCTGCGCGAGCCGCCGGAGCGGCGCCGGGTCTGTCTGACCCTGGGGCTGACGATCCGGGACACGGAGTTCCCGAACGCCATCGACCTCGACGAGGTGCTGGCCTCGGTCGGCGACCTGGACGTGGAGGTCGTCGCCACCCTGAGCGACACCGAGCTGGCCGGGATCTCGAAGGTCCCGGACAACATCAGGGTGGTGGACCACGTCGCCATGCTGGCGCTGCTGCCGACCTGCTCGGCGATCGTCCACCACGGCGGCGCGGGCACCTGGGCGACGGCCGCCGCCTACGGCGTGCCGCAGGTGGCGCTCGGCTGGATGTGGGACGCCATCTACCGGGCGCAGCGCCTGGAGGACCTGGGCGCGGGCCTTCACCTGCACTCGGAGGGGCTGAGCGTGGACGTGCTCCGCGACAAGCTCGTCAGGGTGCTGGACGAGCCGTCCTTCCGGGAGGGGGCGGAGCGGCTGCGCCGGTCGATGCTGATGGCGCCGGCCCCCAACGAGGTCGTGCCGGCCCTCGAGAAGCTGACAGCACGGCACCGTCCGGCGACCGCCGGGCGGTGACGGCCCACACGGCGGGCGGGCGCGACGGGGCCGGATCTCCCGTCCGCCCGCCGTACGACAGGAGGGAACAGGCGTGAACATCCTGGTGACCGGCGCGGCCGGTTTCATCGGCTCGCACTTCGTACGCACGCTCCTCGACGGCGTCTGGCCGGGGCACGAGGGCGACCGGGTGACCGCGCTGGACCGGCTGACCTACGCGGGCACGCTGAACAACCTGCCCCTGGGACATCCGCGGCTGGCCTTCGTCCGGGGCGACATCTGCGACTCGGCGCTGCTGGACGAGGTGGTGCCGGGGCATGACGCCGTGGTGCACTTCGCCGCGGAGTCGCACGTGGACCGCTCGGTGGAGGGTGCCGAAGCGTTCGTCCGCACCAATGTGCTCGGCACCCAGGCGCTGCTGGACGCCGCGCTGCGGCACGGTGTCGGGACCTTCGTCCAGGTCTCCACGGACGAGGTGTACGGGTCGATCGCGGAGGGGCGCTGGACCGAGGAGGAGCCGCTGCTCCCCAACTCGCCGTACGCGGCCTCGAAGGCGGGCGCGGACCTCCTCGCCCGCGCGTACGCCCGTACCCACGGCCTCGATGTGCGGATCACCCGGTGCGCCAACAACTACGGTCCCGGGCAGCATCCGGAGAAGCTGATCCCGCGCTTCGTCACCCGGCTCCTCGACGGGCTGCCGGTGCCGCTGTACGGGGACGGATCCCACCTCCGGGAGTGGCTGCACGTCGACGACCACTGCCAGGCGGTACGGCTGGTGCTCGACCGGGGCCGGGCCGGGGAGGTCTACAACGTGGGCGGCGGCACCACGCTCAGCAACATGGAGATGACCGCCCGGCTGCTGGACCTGTGCGGGCGGGGCTGGGACCTGGTGGAGCGGGTCGAGGACCGCAAGGGCCACGACTTCCGGTACGCGGTGGACGACGCCAAGATCCGGCGCGAGCTCGGGTACGCGCCCCGCAGGTCGCTCAAGGCCGAACTGGCCGCGACGGTGGCCTGGTACGCCTCTCACCGCGACCACTGGGAGGCCGCCGGCACCGGTCCGCGCCACCCTTGCTAAAACTTGAATATCCAGAGCGCCCTCCCCTATGCTCGCCGGGTACCCAAATTTGAGCACTCAGGCGAGCGCCTGAAAGAAGGGGTGGGCATGGCTGACGCCGATCTGGCGATCAAGACCGAGGCTCTGAGGAAGGAATACGGCGACAAGGAGGCCCTCTCCGGGTTCGATCTAGAGGTGCCGCGGGGCGTGGTCTACGGACTGCTCGGCCCCAACGGCGCCGGCAAGACCACCGCGGTCCGCGTCCTGTCCACCCTGCTGAAGGCGGACGGGGGAACGGCCCGCGTCGCCGGCTACGACGTCTCCACCCAGGCCGCCCAGGTCCGGCAGCGGATCGGCCTGCTCGGCCAGCACGCCGCCGTCGACGAGGACTTGAGCGGCCGTCAGAACCTGGTGATGTTCGGCCGCCTCTACCACATCGGCAAGCGCAGCGCGCGGCTCCGCGCCGACGAACTCCTTGAGCGCTTCGGCCTCACCGAGGCCGGGAACAAGCCGGCCAAACAGTACTCCGGAGGCATGCGGCGCCGCCTCGACCTCGCCGCCAGCCTCATCCTCGCCCCCGGCGTCCTCTTCCTCGACGAGCCCACCACCGGCCTCGATCCCCGGGGGCGCAATGACGTCTGGGAGTCCGTCCGCGGCCTCGTCGCCGACGGGCGCACCGTGCTGCTCACCACGCAGTACCTCGAAGAGGCCGACCAGCTCGCCGACATGATCTCCCTGATCGACGGCGGCCGGGTCGTCCAGACCGGCACCCCCGACCAGCTCAAGAACATGCTCGGCGGAGACCGCATCGAGGTCGTGCTCCGCAGACCGCACGAGCTCGACACCGCCGGCCGGATCATCGGCTCGCTCCTCGGCGCCGCCCCCGACGTGGACGCGGACAACCGCCGCGTCGGCGCCGTCGTCAAGGACCGGGTCGCCGCCCTCACCGCCGTCGCCCGCGCCCTCGACGAGAACCACATCGAGGCGGAGGACATCGCCCTGCGCCGCCCGACCCTCGACGAGGTCTTCCTCAGCCTGACGGGCAACGGGGCCGCCGTCTCCGCCGAGCAGCGCGACAAGGAGGTCATCCCCTCGTGACCACGATCATCGCCCCCAAGGTGCCGACCAGTCCGGTCGCCAAGCTGGGCTGGATCCTCGCCGACTCCTGGACGCTCACCCTCCGCGGACTGTCCCACTGGGCCCGCAACCCCACCCAGATCCTCGCCGGACTCGCCTTCCCGATCCTGATGGTCCTGCTCTTCGGCGGCATCTTCGGCAGCGGGATGCAGGTCGAGGGCGGCGGGGACTACATGGAGTACCTGATGCCCGGCATGTTCGTCATGTCGATGGCCTTCGGCATCGGCGAGACCATGGCCGGCGTCACCGCCGACGCCTCCAAGGGCGTGACGGACCGCTTCCGCTCCATGCCCATGTCCGCCGGATCGGTCGTCCTCGGCCAGTCCATCGTGAACATGCTGTACAGCAGCGTGGTCCTCGTCATCCTCATGGGATGCGGCGCCATCGCCGGCTGGAGCTGGCACGACGGTTTCGCCCCGGCGCTCGGCGGCTTCGCCCTGCTCCTCCTGCTCCGGTTCGCACTGCTCTGGGTCGGCATCTACCTCGGCCTCGTCATCAGCTCCCCGGAGGCGGCCTCCGCCGTCTACACGCTGCTGTTCCCGCTCGGCATCGTCGCCAACACCTTCGCCTCCCCGGAGATGATGCCGGGCTGGCTCGGCGCGATCGCCGAATGGAACCCGCTCTCCTCCACCGCCCACGCCACCCGTGAACTCTTCGGCAACCCGGGCGTCGGGGGCACCTCCTGGATCGCCGAGAACGCCATGCTCATGTCGTTCGTCTGGCCGCTCCTGATCCTCCTGGTGTTCTTCCCCCTCGCCGTCCGCAAGTACCGCGCCCTGAGCCGGTAGCGGATCCCGACCGGGTGCGGGCCGGCAACCCCCGAACGGCCCGCACCCACCCGCCTCCCGGGCCCCCGTGCCGGGGCCCGGGAGGCCCCCTCCGTCGAGCGGGCGCCGAGAGCCCCGCGAGGCGGAGTCGACCGGCCCCGGACCGACCCGGCCTAGCGTGCGGACATGACGCTCTTCGACATCCCCATCGCCGGACTCGACGGAACCCCCGACCTCCTCGGCCGCCACCGTGGCAGCCCCCTGCTCGTCGTCAACGTCGCCTCCGGGTGCGCGCTCGCCGCCGGGCAGTACCCCGCCCTGGAGGCGCTCGCGCACGAGCACCGGGCGGACGGCCTCGTCGTCGTCGGCGTGCCCTGCAACCAGTTCGGCGCACAGGAGCCGGGCACCGCCGAGGAGATCACCGCCCACTGCTCCGTACGCGGGATCACCTTCCCTCACACGGAGAAGACCGAGGTCAACGGGGCCGACCGGCACCCGCTCTACACGGCCCTCACACCGCTCGCCGACCCGGAGGGCCACACCGGCGACGTGCGCTGGAACTTCGAGAAGTTCCTCGTCTCCGCCGCCGGCCACCCCGTGGGCCGCTTCGCGCCCACGGTCGACCCCCAGGACCCCGCCCTGCTGAAGGCCGTCCGCGCCCAGCTGCGATGAGTCCGGAGGGCCGACGCCGCCGTACCGCACGGCGTCCGTCCCGCGACGCCACGTCACACGACACAGAGAGGACCATGCGTGAACCAGACGCCGCCCACCGCACCGGACGAGGGCATCCGGGTCGTCGGTGCCCGGGAGAACAACCTGAAGAACGTCTCGCTCGTCATCCCCAAGAACCGGATCACGGTCTTCGTCGGCGTCTCCGGATCCGGTAAGTCCTCCCTGGTCTTCGACACCGTCGCCGTGGAGGCCCAGCGTCAGCTCAACGCCACCTTCCCCTGGAACATCCGGCACGACCTCCCCAAGTTCGAACGCCCGCACGTCGACGCCGTCACGAAGATCACCACCCCGGTCGTCGTCGACCAGCGCCCCCTCGGCGGCAACGCCCGCTCGACCGTCGGCACCGTCACCGACGTCTACACCGTGATGCGCGTCCTCTTCGCCAACCACGGCAACGACGGCCTCGGCCAAACCTGGCTGTACTCCTTCAACGACCCCAAGGGCATGTGCCCCGAGTGCGAGGGGCTCGGCCGCGCCCGCCGCCCCAACCCCGAGCTGATGATCGACCGCTCCCGGTCGATCGCGGAGGGCGCCATCCGGCTCCCCGGGCACACCGTCGGCAGCACCAGCTGGCAGTTCTACGCCCACTACGAGCACCTCGACGCCGACAAGAAGATCGCCGACTACACGGAGAAGGAGCTCCACACCCTCCTCCACGGCAGCGGCGGCACCGTCGAGATCACCTACCCCAACGGCAACGTCCTGGCCCTCAAGTACGAGGGGCTCGTCGACAGCTTCGTCCGCCGCCACCTCAAGCGCGACTCGGCCGGCATGAGCAAGGCTGCCCGCGACGCGGCGGCCGAGTTCTTCACCGAGGGCCGCTGCCCCACCTGCGAAGGCGCCCGCCTCAACCAGAAGGCCCTGGCCACCCGGATCGACGGCCGGAACATCGCCGACTGGTCCCAGATGCAGGTCAGCGACCTCATCGGCGTCGTCGCCGCGCTCCAGGAGCGCCTTGACACGCCCCTCGTCACCACCATCCGCGAGACGCTGGAACAGATCGAGTCGATCGGCCTGGGCTATCTCACCCTCGACCGCTCCACCTCCAGCCTCTCCGGCGGCGAGGGTCAGCGCCTCAAGCTCGTCAACCACCTCGGCAGCGAACTCACCGGCCTCACCTACATCTTCGACGAGCCCAGCGTCGGTCTGCACCCGCGCGACGTCAGCCGGCTCAACGAACTGATCCGGGCACTGCGCGACAAGGGCAACACCGTCCTCGTCGTCGAGCACGACCCCGACGTGATGGCCGTCGCCGACCACATCGTCGAGATCGGCCCGCGGGCCGGCGTGCACGGCGGCACCGTCGTCTTCGAGGGGAGCCAGGCCGAACTGAAGGAGGCCGACACCCTCACCGGACAGGGGCTGCGGCGCACCGGCGGGCTCAAGGAGACCCCGCGCCCCTTCGGCCGGACCCTGCCGGTCCGCGACGCCCGCGTGCACAACCTGAAGAACGTCTCCACCGAGATCCCGGCCGGCGTCCTCACCGCCGTCACCGGCGTCGCGGGCGCCGGCAAGAGCTCGCTCATCGCCCACGCCTTCCGCGAGCAGTACCCGAACGCGGTCTTCGTCGACCAGTCGTCCATCCCGCGCTCCTCCCGCTCCACCCCGGCCAGCTACCTCAAGCTGATGGACCCGATCCGGAGGCTCTTCGCCAAGGCGAGCGGCGAGGACGCGAGCCTGTTCAGCTTCAACTCCAAGGGCGCGTGCGAGGAGTGCGAGGGCCGCGGCGTCCTCATCACCGAGGTCGCCTACATGGACCCGGTCACCACCCACTGCGAGAGCTGCGCGGGCCGCCGCTTCAAGGAGTCGGTCCTCCGCCACCACGTGCGCGGCAAGAACATCGCCGACGTGCTGGAGATGTCGGCGGAGGAGGCCGCCTCGTTCTTCCCGTCGGGCCCGCTGCGCACCCGGGTCGGCTCGCTGATGGAGACCGGCATCGGCTACCTCGGGCTCGGGCAGTCGCTCGCGACCCTCTCCGGCGGCGAACGGCAGCGGCTCAAGCTCGCCGACCGGCTTTCCGGCTCGGGCACCGTCTACATCCTCGACGAGCCGACCACCGGCCTGCACCTGTCGGACATCGACATGCTGCTCGGCCTGCTCAACCGGATCGTCGACCGGGGCAACACGGTCGTCGTCATCGAGCACGACCTCGCCGTCGTCGCCCAGGCGGACTGGGTCATCGACCTCGGCCCCGAGGGCGGCAACACCGGTGGCGAGATCGTCTTCACCGGCACCCCCGCCGAGCTCCTGGAGGCCCCGCACTCTCACACTGCGGAGCACCTGCGGCGGTACCTGGACCGGCCCCTCCCGTCGGTCTGACCTCCGAAGGAGGCGGGGGGGGGGGGGGGGGGGGGGGGGAGGGGGGGAAGGGGGGGGGGGGGTGTGTGGTGGGGTGTGTTTTCCTAGTATTTTT
>NZ_JBVJWR010000016.1:179020-186477 GCF_055602235.1 Streptomyces sp. NPDC037410
ATCCCTCCACAATCGGGCGAGGAGTGTTAGGTCAACCTCCCCCCCCCCCCCCCCTTCTCCTTCCCCCCGGGGGGGGGCCCCCCCCCCCCCCCCCCCCCCCCCCCGCCCCCGCCTTCGTTCGGAGGTCAGCGGCCGTCGTGCTCGACCCGGCGGTTCCGGACCTCCCAGCCGCCGGCGACCGGGACCAGTTCGTCCTCGCAGACGGCGCTCAGGTGCAGCGCGGTCGGGCCGCCCGGCGGAGTCACCAGGACCTGTGCGTACGAGCGGGCGCGGACCGCTCCGCCGGCCGCCTGGTCCACGGTGAGCATGGCGAAGACGTGCCGGCGCTGCCGCGGATCCGCAGCGAGCCGCGCCCGGCCGGCGCGCACGGCGGCGGCGATGGCCGTACGGCCGCGGACCGGCTCCGCGCCGGAATTCTGGCCGAAGACACCGTCCTCGGTGAACGTGGCGGCCCACTCCTCCGCGCGCCCCTCGTCGAGGTGCCGCATCTGCTCGGCGTAGAACCGCTGCACGGAGACGTACACGTCGTGGCCGACGGGCCCGGCGGCGCGCAGCCCTCCGGCGTAGGCCGCCGCGTGGCCGAGGGTGGCCCTGCTGTTACGGCCGAGGGCCTCGCGGACGAACTCCCGGGCGCGGGCGACGTCGGCGTCCGGGCCGAGGACGTCCCGGACCGCGTCGGGGGCGATCCGCACGGTGTGCCGGGAGGTGACCAGGCAGCCTTCACCGTCCTCCTCGAAGATCCACTCACCGGTGTGGGCGTCCATGAGCGCGGGGGTGTGGATCTGCTTGTAGACGATCCGCTCGGCCGGGAAGCAGATCCGCACGGACCGGGTGGTGTGGGTGGAGCCGTCGGCGGTGCGGGTGTCCATCTCCAGAACCTGCTCGCCGGGGACCTCCTCGGTGAGCGAGACCCGGGCGACGTGCGGCAGCCGTTCGGTCCACCGGTCGGCGGCGCGGATGAACTCGTAGGCGTCCTCGGCCGATCCATCGATCCGCACGGTGTCGTCGAAGGTGAGGACGAGGCCGTCGGAGGCCGTCTCGGCGCCCGCACGCAGCGCCTGCAGCTCGGATCCGGTGTTGGTGTCGATGGCGCGGCGGATCCAGGCCACGTTCTCGGGGTCGTCGCCGACCGCGGTGAAGGTGTGGGTGAAGCGCACCCTGGTGCGCCGCTCCCCCAGCGGTTCGAGATGCCAGGTGCCGCCCATGCCCGCCACCGGCGCCTGCGACCGTACCTGACGGAACGTCACCGTCAGGGCGGTGCGGTCGAGCTCGCGGCGGGACTCCCAGTTCTTGACGGCTCCTTCGGCGGTCGCCCAGATCCGCAGACGCTCCACGCCGTCCTTCCCTCCGCCGCCCTCCAGGACCTCGACGTGCAGGTTGGGCGGGAAGTGGACGGGCCAGCGGGCGGCGTCGGCGACCAGGTCGTAGACCACCTCGGCGGGGGCGTCCACCTCGATCTCGTGGACGGTCTCGTGCACGGTGGGGGCGGCGGCCGTGTGCGGGCTGTCGTCGGACATGACTCTCCTCAGTAGTTGCCGAGGCCGCCGCAGACGTTGATCGCCTGCGCGGTGACGGGGGCAGCCGCGTCGGTCAGCAGGTAGCCGACCATCCCCGCCACCTCGTCGGGCGTGGTGTAGCGGCCGAGTGGGATCTTCGCCCGGAAGCGGTCGAGGACGTCGTCCTCGGTGGTCGCCCAGGCGGCGGCGTACCCCTGGCGGACCCGGACCGCCATCGGCGTCTCGACGTATCCGGGGCAGACCGCGTTGACGGTGATCCCGGTCCTGGCCAGTTCCAGGCCGAGCGCCTTGGTGAAGCCGACGACGCCGTGTTTGGAGGCGGAGTAGGGGGCGCCGAGGACGACGCCCTGCTTGCCGCCGGTGGAGGCGATGTTGACGATCCGGCCCCAGCCGCCGTCCCGCATCCCGCCGGTGGTGAGCACGGCCCGGGTGAACCGGAAGACGCTGTCGAGGTTGGTGGCCATGACGTCGTCCCACAGCTCGTCGGTGAGTGTGTGGGTCTCGCCGCCGCCGCTGCGGCCGGCGTTGTTGACCAGGATGCCGACCGGTCCGTAGCGCGCCACGGCCGCGCCGACCAGCCGCTCGATCGAGGCGCTGTCGCGCACGTCGCAGCCGGCGCCGTCGGCCTCGCACCCCTCGGCACGCAGCTCCTTGACGGTGAGCGCGACGCGGTCGGCGTCCCGGGCGCAGAGGAAGACGCGGTGGCCGTCGGCGGCCAGCTGCCGGGCGACGGAGAGACCGATCCCGCTGGTGGCACCGGTGACGACGGCGGTCCTGCCGGTACGTTCGGTCATGACGTGATCAGCCCTTTCGCGTGCAGAACTCGGTGACGGACTCGATGACGTAATCGATCATCTCGGTGGTGAGCGCCGGGTGGACGCCGATCCAGAAGGTGTTCTCGGTGACGGTGTCGCAGTTGGTCAGCTCGCCGACGATCCGGTGGTCCACGCCTTCGTAGGCGGGGTGGCGGGTGATGTTGCCGCCGAAGAGCCGCCGGGTGCCGATCCGGCGCGACTCCAGGAAGTCGACGAGGCCGCGGCGGGTGAAGCCGGCCTCGGGCAGCACCGTGAGGGCGAAACCGAACCAGCTCGGGTCGCTGCCCGGGGTGGCCCGGGGCAGCAGCAGTCCGGGCACGTCGGCCAGGCCGTCGTGGAGCCGCTGCCAGTTGCGCCGGCGGGCCGCGCCGAAGTCGTCGATGTGGCGCATCTGGCTGAGCGCCAGGGCCCCTTGGAGGTCGGTCGCCTTCAGGTTGTAGCCCAGGTGGGAGAAGACGTACTTGTGGTCGTAGCCGGCCGGCAGGCTCCCGAACTGGTAGTCGAACCGCTTGAGGCAGGTGTTGTCGGTGCCCGGTTCGCACCAGCAGTCCCGGCCCCAGTCCCGCATCGACTCGACGATCCTGGCGAGTTCGAGGCTGGAGGTGAGGACGCAGCCGCCCTCGCCGGCGGTGATGTGGTGGGCGGGGTAGAAGCTGACCGTCGACAGGTCGCCGAAGGTGCCGGTGAGCCGGCCCTGGTAGGTGGAGCCGACCGCGTCGCAGTTGTCCTCGACGAGGAAGATGCCGTGCCGGGCGGCGAGTTCGGCGACCTCGGCGACGGGGAACGGGTTGCCCAGCGCGTGGGCGATCATGATGAGCCGGGTGCGTGGGGTGATCGCCGCCTCGATCTGTTCGAGCGAGGCGTTGTACGTGCCCAGCTCGATGTCGACGAAGACCGGCTTCAGCCCGTTCTGGACGATCGGGTTGATGGTGGTGGGGAAGCCCGCCGCGACGGTGACGGCCTCGTCGCCGGGGCGCAGCCGCACGTCCTTCAGTCTGGGCGAGGTCAGCGCCGAGACCGCCAGCAGGTTCGCCGACGAGCCGGAGTTGACCATATGGGCCTTGCGGCGCCGGAAGTAGCGCGCGAACGCGCTCTCGAACTTCCTGGTGCGCACGCCGGCGGCGATGCGCAGCTCCAGCGCCGCCTCGACGAGTGCGATCCGGTCCTCCTCGTCGAGGACCGCACTGGCGGACAGGATCGGGGTGACCCCGGCTTCGAAGGCGCGGCTCTCCTGTTCCTTGTGGAACGTGCGTGCCAGGTTCAGGACTTGCGCCTTGGTATCCGACATCTCTGGCATCTCCGCCTCAGGCGTGGTGGGCGACATGGGTGTCGCGGAACACCGGTCCGGCGTCGGCTCGGTGTTCGGCGACCAGCCGCTCGATGATGGGGACGATCTCGTTCGGGCTGGGCACGGCGCGCAGCTCCTCCTGGAGCCGGCGGGCGCCCTCGGCGTACGCCGGCTCCAGGAGGAGCCGGCCGACCTGGGTGCGGACCGCTTCCGGGAGCAGCTCGGCGCTGGGCAGACAGATGCCCGCGCCGATCTCCTCAAGGCCGCGGCCCATGACCTCGGTGTCCCAGCCGAAGGCGAGGATCAGCTGCGGGACGGCGTGCAGTTCCGCGGTCGCCTTCGTGCCGACCCCGCCGTGGTGCACGACGGCGGCGCAGGTGGGCAGCAGGTCGTTGAGCGGGACGAAGTCGACGAGCCGGACGTTGTCCGGGAGGTCCGCCGCCGCCGCCATGGTCTCCTCGTCGACGGTGGCGACGATCTCGGCGTCGAGCTCGGCGAGGCCGCCGAGGAGCTTGAGCATGTCGACGCCGGTGTCGGCGGCGGAGGAGCCGAGCGTCACGCAGACGCGGGGGCGCTCCGGCGCGGTGCGCAGCCAGTCGGGGACGACGGCGGGGCCGTTGTAGGCGACGTGCCGGACCTGGACGGTGGGCAGGCCGAGGTCGAGCTGGGTGCTGGGCGGGGTGGTGTTCACCGTCCACTCCCCGGTGACCATGGACTCGGTGTAGCCGTGCGGGGAGCCGATCCGTGCGAGGGTCCGCTCCAGCCACTCGGCGGTGGGATCCTCACGGTGCTCGGGCTCCTGCTCGGCGGCGAGGCGCAGGAACTCCTGGCGGGCGCGGACGCTGACGTCCGGGCCGGAGACGAGTCGGCAGTGGGCGGCCCCGGTGGCGCGGGCGGCGAGGGCGCCGGCGAGGGTGAAGGTCTCCCAGACGACGAGGTCGGGCCGCCAGGAGCGGGCGAAGGCGACCAGCGAGTCGACCATCACGTCGTTGTTGAGGGCGCCGTACAGGGTCGGCACCATCACGTTCTCCAGGGCGAGGAGCTGCTCCCAGGTCCAGGGGCGGTCGCCGCGGGCGGCGAAGTCGAAGCCCTGGACGTGCGCGGACGCCTCGTCGTGGAGGGCGCCGAGCAGGCCCGTCTCCTCGACCGGTCCGAGTGACCATTCGACCGGGACGGCGGTGAGGCCGGTGCCGGTGACGACGTCGGTCAGCTCGGGCTGACTTGCGACCCGGACCTCGTGGCCGGCGGTGCGCAGGGCCCAGGCGAGCGGCACCAGGGGGTGGTAGTGGGTGGGGTGGGCCAGGGACGTGAACAGGACCTTCATCGGGTCTCCTCCTCGCCGAGCAGCGCGGGCAGCCGGACCAGGCGGCGGGTGACGGGGGCCCTGCGCGCGCGGACCGGCGCGCCGTCGGGCTCGATGCGGGGGAAGCGGGCGGCGAGCTGCCGGAGCGCCTCCTCGGCGACGGCGTAGGCGGCCGGGAGCAGCAGCCTGGCGTAGGGGGCGGGTGCCATGCCGCCGGGGCCGGGGCCGGGGCCGGGCACGAGCGTGACCTGGTCGCCGGCCTCGACGCGGACGCCGGCCGTCTCCAACGGGGCGAGGGCGGTCAGCGGGTGGAGGTGCCAGGGGCCGTGCGCGGGCGTGGCGGCGCGGACGGCCGCGGCGGCGTGTCCCGGGTCGGTGCGCAGCCGGGACCATGCGCCGGGCCGGTCGAGGAGGCGCAGCAGCGTCTCGCCGAGCAGGTCGAGGGCGGCCCGGGTGCCGGCGACGGCGAGGACGAGTCCGGCCTCGGCGTGTTCCGTCGGGGCGAGGAGTCCGCGCAGTGTGCGGATTCCGGCGCCTGCCCGCTCGGTGGCGGCAAGGCTCTGCGGGCAGACCAGGGCGTCCACGGCGGGCGCGGTGTCCGCGACGGCGGCGGCGAACCGCGCGCGCTGGTCCCCGGCCACGCCGAGCAGGGCGGCGCAGCCGATGACGGCGAGCGGGGCCGCGGCGGCGGTGATGAGGTCGACCGGTCCGGGGGCGAGGCCGCCGACCGTCCCGGCGGTCAGCCGCCGGAGCGTCGGGGCGGCGGAGCGGACGGCGCTCCGGCCGCCCCGGTCGGCGAGCTCGCGGGCCATGCCGCGCCGCTGCCGGTCCGGCGCGGGCAGCCAGGGTTCGGCCTGGGGGACGGCCGGGGCGACCACGAGGCCGGGGTGGCCGAGCAGCCCGGGCAGGGCCGCCGGGCCGGCGACCCAGGGGCCGAGCCTGCTGCGCCACAGCGGTCCGCGTTCCCCCAGGGCCGCGTGGAGCGGTGCGGTGTCCTCGGCGAAGCCGCGCACCAGGCCGGCGTACGGGTCTCCGTCGCCGGGGACGAACGGTTCGCCGTTCACCGAGTAGAGCCACTGTGCCGCGTGTACGAGCTGTAGTTCGCGCCCCAGCGCACTGGTCGCCGCTGTCACCGAGCCACCTCCGTCGTCCGATTACCCGGCAACGTACGGGGCGGGATTAGAAGAACGCTCGAAGCCGTTTTCCGGGCTTCCGGGCCTTGTGCGGGTCCACCGTTCCTCAAGTGGCGCTTGATCGTCCGGCTCTACGGTGGGGTCCCCGTTGGACTCCCGCGAGGTGATGAGGATCGCTATGCCAGAGCACCGTCAGCAACGGCCGCTCAGAATGGGCGTGCTCGGGACCGCGAACATCGCGATCCGCCGGATCATGCCCGTTCTCGCAGCGCACGATCTGGTCGACCTCGTCGCGGTGGCCAGCCGGGACGAGGCCAGGGCCGCGCAGGTCGGGGCCGTCTTCGGCTGCGAGGGGGTCGGCGGGTACGAGGCACTGCTCGAGCGCGAGGACCTGGACGCCGTCTACATCCCGCTGCCGCCCGGCATGCACCACGAGTGGGCGATGCGGGCGCTGCGGTCGGGGAAGCACGTCCTGGTCGAGAAGCCGATGTCGGACGCGTACGAGAAGACCCTGGAGCTGCTGACGGAGGCGTCGCGGCTCGGCCTCGTGCTGGCCGAGAACTTCATCTTCCTGCACCATTCGCAGCACGCCGCGGTGCGGGCGATGCTGGACGAGTCCGTGGGCGGGCTGCGCCAGTTCTCGGGGACGTTCGCGGTGCCTCCGCTGGCGCCCGACTCCTTCCGCTACCGCCCTGAGTTGGGCGGCGGGGCGCTGCTGGACGTGGGGGTGTACCCGCTGCGGGCGGCCCAGTTGCACCTGACCGGGGAGCTGGAGGTGCTCGGCGCGTTCCTGCGGGTCGACGAGGCGACGGGGGTGGACGTGGCGGGCAGTGCGCTGCTCTGCGACGAGCGCGGGGTGACGGCGCAGCTGGACTTCGGCTTCGAGCACTCGTACCGGTCGATGTACACGCTCTGGGGCGACCGGGGGCGGCTGAGCGTGCGGCGGGCGTTCACGCCGCCGGAGCAGCTGCGGCCGCTGGTGCGGATCGAGCAGCAGGACGTGGTGACGGAGCGGGCGCTGCCGGAGGACGACCAGGTCTTCAACGCCATGGACGCGTTCGTGCGGGCGGCGCTGGGCGAGGCCCGGCCGGCCGGTGAGGAGACGGCGACGCTGCGGCAGGCACTGCTCGTGGAGCGGGTGCGCCAGGTCGCCCGGACGGTCGGCGTGCCGACGTCCGCGCCCCGGCTGCCGGCCGGGAGGTCCGGGGCACGCTGAGAACCGCGGACCGGCGAGTGTGACGGCCTGCCGGCCCCTTCCCCGGGGGGGGGGGGGGGGGGGGGGGGGGGGGGGGGGGGGGGGGGAGGGCGGGGGGGGGGGGGGGGGGGGGGAGGGGGGGGAGGGGGGGGGGGGGGGGGGGAGGGTGGCAGTCTTCGCCGAGGCAGCACGCCGGTACGGCAGGT
>NZ_JBVJWR010000016.1:186487-199919 GCF_055602235.1 Streptomyces sp. NPDC037410
CGTCCTCTTAACCCCCCGGAGACCTCCCCCACCGGTCCCCCCCCCCCCCCCCCCCCCCCCCCCCCCCCCCCCCCCCCCCCCCCCCCCCCCCCCCCCCCCCCCGCCGCGTGTCGTCACCGGTGGAGAACGCTGCGCAGGACGTCTCCGAGGACGGCGGCGGTGTCGGCGGGGGCCTCGTCGGTGCGCCAGGCCACGATGCCGTCGGGGCGGACGAAGCTGGCGCCGGACGTGCCGGTGCCGTACCGCGCGGGCACCCGGTCGTCCGGGTCGGCGAGGTCGGTCCCGATCCGGAACACCCTGACGGGGACGCCGAGTTCGGACGCGATCCGTTCGGCGGCGGGAGCCCAGGTGTCACCGGACTCACCGGCGATCAGGGTCCAGCCGTCGCCGAAGAGGTCGACGGTGGAGACGGGTTCGCCGTCGCGGAGGACCGGGACGTGCGGGCCGCGGAAGCCGGGGCGGCCGGTCGGCTCCAGCGGGTTCTCCACCCGGGCCGGTTCGTCGTCCTCGGCGAGGACGGCGGTGGAGCGGTACCGGAAGCCGAGGAGCGTCTCGGCGTAGCCCACCGACCGGTCCCACACGTCGGCCATGTGCGGGGCCATCCGCTCGGCGTAGATGGCCAGCGCCTCGGCGACGACGAGTTCGGCTGCGGTGCGCCGTTCCTGCTCGTAGGTGTCGAGGAGGCCGGGGCCGGCCTGGCCCTTCAGTACGGCGCCGAGCTTCCAGGCGAGGTCGAAGCCGTCGGCGACGGCCGCGTTGCCGCTCATGCCGCCGGTGGGCGGGGTGACCTTGGCGGCGTCGCCGACGAGGAACACCCGGTCGTCGCGCCACCGTTCGGCGATCCGGGCGGCCATCTCCCAGCCCTGGATGTCGATGATCTCCGGCTCCAGGGCCGGCGCCTCCAGGGCGAGCCGGATGAGCTCGGTGCACCGCTCCGGGGTGAAGTCGGCGGGCCCCTCCCCCTTCTCCTGGTCGTACTCGACGAAGAGGGTGTAGCGGTCGGGGCGGTCGGTGGGTCCGAAGGTGCCGGTGAACTCGGGGTGGTGGAGGTAGTACCAGCCGGTGGCGCCGGCCTCCAGCAGGCCGGTCAGGTCCGCGTCGAAGATGACGCCGACCATGAGGGCGAGGGTGCCGTGCCCGTACCGTCCGATGCCGAGGGACTCGCGGACGGCGCTGCGGTTGCCGTCGGCGGCGACGAGGTGACGGGCCCGCAGCTCGTAGCCGCCGTCGGGGCCCTCGAGGGTGGCCGTCACGCCGTCGTCGTCCTGCCGGAAGGAGACCAGCCGGGTGTCGAAACGGATGGCGCCGCCGTGCCGTTCGGCCTGGGACAGGAGGATCGGCTCCAGCTTGTCCTGGGAGAGCATGGCCCAGCCGGCCGGGGTGCAGGGGGCGGTGGCGGCGACCATGTCGTCGAAGCTCTCCGACACCACGCGGAAGGGTTCGCCGCGGACGGTACGGCCGATCCGGATGACGAAGTCGCCCTGCTCGCCCCGGATGTCGTCGGCCCGGGCGACCTCGTCGGCGACGCCGCCGATCCGCAGCAGCTCCATGGTCCGCGGGTTCTGCCCGGCGGCGCGCGGGTAGGGGGAGAGCCCGGGCCTCCGCTCGACCACGAGCACCCGGACGCCCTGCCGGGCCAGGAACATCGCCGTGGACAGGCCGCCGAGACCCGCACCCACCACCAGGACGTCGACCTCGTGGTCGTTCATGCCGCTCCTCTCGTGTCGTTCACTTCTCGTGCGCGGGCGGCGCCCGCTCCCCCGGTCATGTCCGGACGCCGACGAACAGGCCCCGCCCGGAGGGCTGTCCCGGCAGGTACTCGACCTGGAGCCCGGCCGCACGGAAGGCGGCCTCGTACTCCTCCCTGCTGAACAGCGAGATGACGTGCCGGTCGACGAAGTGCCGTACGCCGACGCCGGGTTCGGCGACGACGACGTGTACGTCCATGTGTGAGGCGCGGCCCCGGCGCGCGGAGTGCGAGACCCGGGAGACGGTCACGCCGTCGACGGTGACCACGTCGGCGGAGACGTAGCCGTCGAGGAAGGTCTCGTCGAACCACCAGGGGTCGACGACGGCCACCCCGCCGGACTCCAGGTGGCGGGCGAACATGCCAAGCGCCAGGCGCAGTTCGGTGGTGGACTCCATGTAGCCGATGGAGCCGAACATGCAGGTGACCACCGAGAACTCGGTGCCGAGCCGGAAGTCGCGCATGTCGCCCGGGTGGACCGTCGTCCCGGGCAGCGCCGCCCGGGCCGCGACGGCCATCGGCTCCGACAGCTCCAGCCCCTCGACGTGGTCGAACAGCTCGGCGAAGTGGCGCAGGTGACCGCCGGTGCCGCAGGCGACGTCGAGCAGCCGGGAGGCGTCCGGGCGGTGCCGGCGGGCGGCGGCGGCCACCGCCTCCGCCTCGACGCGGTAGTCCTTGCCGCGCTCCTGGTGCACCAGGTCGTAGACCTGGGCCAGGTCCCTTCCGTACATGGTGTGTCCCGCTCCCGTCGGTTCCGCCGCCCGCTCCCGCCCGGTCACCGGGCGGCGCGGGCGTGCGCGAGGAGGGCCGCGGCCAGCGGCTCGTGGACGGAGGACGGCAGGGCGTGGCCCATCCCGGGGATCTCGACCAGCCGGGCGGAGGGGATGAGGCCGGCGAGGTGCTTGCCGTGCGGCGGCGGGGCGATGGGGTCGCGCTCGGCCTGGATGACCAGGGTGGGCACGGTGACCCGGGACAGCTCGGCGGCCCGGGCGAGCGGCGGCAGGGTGAGCTGGTAGTGCGCGTACGGCTCGACGAGGGCGCCGCCGGCGTGGTCGACGGCCCGCTCCTCCCACAGCGCGTACTCGGCGTCGTCGAAGGGGACCGCGTCGCCGTTGAGGACGCGCCACTTGCGGACCCGCTTGTCGATCTCCTCGGCCCGGCCCTCGGCGGGCCGGGACATCAGCTCCAGGGCCTCCAGGAACGGCGGCTGCGGGCCGGGCAGCCCGTCGGCGGTGGGTTCGCCGCGCATGACGCGTTCGATGTTGCCGTCGAAGTCGACGTCGAGGCCGCCGCCGAGCATCAGGGCGAGGCTGAGGAGCCGGTCGTGGTGGTCGAGGGCCAGCACCTGGCAGATCGTCGCGCCCATGGAGAGCCCCAGGACGTGGGCCCGGTCCACTCCCCAGCCGTCGAGCACGGCTGCCGCGTCGGCGGCCATCTCGTCGAATCCGTAGGGGTGTTCGGCGAAGTCACGGGTGGTGGAGCGGCCGGTGTCCCGGTGGTCGTAGCGGATGACGTGCAGCCCGCCGTCGGCGAGCCTCCGGGTGAACTCGTCGGGCCAGCCGTACGCGGAGAGGTTGCCGCCCATGACCAGCAGCAGCGCGGGGTCGGCGGGGTCGCCGAAGTCGTCGCTCCACAGTTCGACGTCGCCGCTCGGGACGAGGCGTTCAGGCATGGCGGTGCTCCTCCTTGGCTGAGGGGGTCGGCGCGGGGGCGTGGACGAACTCGAGGATCGAGGAGTCGAAGGGCAGGGTGCGGGAGCCGCTGCCGCCCTCGGCGGCGAGGACGAGCCCGGCGTCGGCGGCGAGCCGGAGGACTTCGTCGCGGGTACGGACCCGGCCGCCCATGAAGACGAGCATCCGCAGGTCGAGCAGGGTCGAGAAGAAGCGGTCGGCGCCGTCGCCGGCGCGGTCGGCACGGTCGATGACGACGAGCCTGCCACCCGGCTCCAGGGCCTCGACGCAGCGGCGGAGCACGGCGAGCGCGTCCTCGTCCGACCAGTTGAGGAGGACGAAGGAGAGGACGACGGTGTCGGCGGTGACCGGCAGCGGGTCGAAGAAGCTGCCGTCGACGACCGCGAACCGTTCGCCGAGCCCGGCCTCGGCGAACCGGCGGCGGGCCCGCGCGGCCGGTCCCGGCAGTTCGACGAGGGTGCCGCGGACCTCCGGAGCGGTCCGCGCGACGGCGGCGAGCAGCGCGCCGTCGCCGCCTCCGACGTCGAGGACGTGCCGGGTGGCGGTCCAGTCGAGTGCGGCGGCCGGGGCGTCGTAGGCGAGGTCCTCGTCGCAGGACATCAGGGCGTCGAAGGAGTCGGCCAGCCCCCGCTCCGCTGAGAGGTCCTCCCAGAAGGGGCGGCCGAACCGGTCCTGGTAGGCGGGCCGGCCGGTACGGACCGCGCCGAGGAGTCCGGCGAAGGCGAGGTCGGCGCGGGCGATGGCCCCGTCCAGGTCGAGCCAGGCCCGCTGCTGGGCCGGGTGGTCGTCGGCGAGCAGGAGTCCGAGCCGGGTGGGCCGCAGCGTGCCGTCCTCGCCGTCGCCCTCCAGGACGCCGGTGACGACGAGGTGGCGGACGAGACGGGCGAGGGTCGGGACGTGGGTTCCGGTCCGGGCGGCCAGCAGGCCGATGGTGGTGGCGCCGTCCCGGAGGTGGTCGACGAGCCGGAGGGTGGCCGCGACCCGGACGGCCATCGGGGTGACCAGGTTTCCGAGCTGCTTGAGCAGGATGTCCAGGTCCTGGTCGGTGGGGCCCGGCGACGACGCGGACAGGGCCGTGCCGTCGGTGCGTCCGGTCTCCCGGGTCTGGCCGGCGGGGCCGGCGGGGGGCGTGCTGCTCACCGTGTTCCTTCCCTGCGTACGGAGGGTGCGGGGGCCGGGCGGGGTCAGGGCCGCCAGCCCTCCTCGGTCGGCCAGGGCTCGCCGAGCTGGCGGTAGGTGCCGAGGTAGTCGGGCCAGTCGCGGTGGTCGCGTATCTTTCCGTCCACGATCCGGATGAGGTGAATCTGCTCGCCGGAGAAGCGGCGGCCGGTGGCCGGCATTCCGACGAGTCCGCCGACCTGGCGGCCGTAGAGGGCGAGTTTGGCGCGAACCCAGCTGCCGTTCTCCTCGTACGAGATCTCCTCGAGGAACGCCTCCTCGGAGAAGGTGCGTTTGAGCCATGTGACGGCGAGGGCGAACGCCTCGGGGCCACGGAGCGTCGGCATGTGCTCCAGGGCGCCGGGGTTCAGATACTCGTCATGGATGAATTCGGCCACGTCCTCGACGTCTCCGGTGTTGTACGCGTTCACCATGCGGCGCACGATGTCGATGCCATCGGCCACGGCGGACCTCCTCGTCGGGAAAAGGGGCGGTGGCCCCATCCTGACTTCCCGGAACGCCCGCAACAATCCGATCCCGGGCTCGTCGACCGAAAGGGAAGCGGAATTCGAGCGGGCGCCGAGCACGGGTCGACTCCCGTTCCAGATCCAGTGGAGAAGGTGGTCGCATCGGGCTACCTCATCCGGAGAGGAACCATGGACGAGACGAAGTACAAAACAACGGTGACCGAGGCGTTCAACGAGGCGGCCGCCACCTATGACCAGATGGGTGTCGAATTCTTCACGCCCATGGGACGGCGGCTCGTGGAGCGGGTCGCACCGCGCCCGGGCGAGCGGATCCTCGACGTCGGCTGCGGCCGCGGCGCGGTGCTGTTCGCGGCCGCCGACCGGGTCGGCCCCTCAGGTCACGTGCTCGGCATCGACATCGCACCCGCGATGGTGGAGGCGGCCCGCGGGCGGGCCGCCTCGCTCGGCACCCGCCACGTCGAGGTGCGGGTCATGGACGGCGAGCACCCCGATCTCCCGCCGGCCTCGTTCGACGCGGTGACGGGCAGCTACAGCGTGATCTTCCTGCCGGACGCGCCGAAGGCGCTGGGGCGGTACGCGGCGCTGCTGCGCCCGGCCGGCCGGATCGCCTTCACCAGCCCGGTCTTCACGGACGACACCTTCCCGTTCCTGCCGCCGGTCTTCACCGAGCTGATCCCGGAGCGGCTGCTGCGCAACCTGCCGACGGAGTGGCAGCCGGAGGCGCTGAAACGCCGGTTCAACAGCTGGCTCGGGGACGGGGAGGAACTGACCGCCACGATGGTCCGGGCCGGTTTCGAGGACGTCGAGATCACCGACGAGCACGTCCAGTTGGCGGCCGCGGACGGCACGACGTGGGTGGACTGGTCGCACACCCAGGGAATGCGGCTGCTCTGGCAGCACTTGCCGGCGTACGAGAGCGCGCAGTTGCGGAAGCGGCTGATCACGGAGCTGGACCGGCTGCGGGGGGACGCTCCGCTGCGTCTGCCGACGCCGGTGCGGTTCGTGCTGGCCTCCGTCGGGGGCTGAGCGGCCCCTCGCGCGAACGCCCGTGGGGCCCGGTCCGCGCACGGACCGGGCCCCACGGGCTGTCAGTAGACGCGCGAGGCGCCCGCGGAGGACATGCGGACGATGTCACCGGTGGGCCGGCGCAGGCCGCCCTGGGCGTCGATCGGTTCCGCGTTGAGGATGGAGCGGTGCAGTTCCTGGGCGGCGAGCCCCGGCTCCAGGCCGAGGTGGTTGACGAGGTTGACCCGGAGCCGCTGGAACACTTCCAGGGCCTGGGCGCGCCGCCCGTTGAGGTACAGGGCGCGCATGTACTGCGCGTGCAGTCCCTCGTGGTACGGGTTGTCCGCGGTGAGCGCGGCCAGCTCCGTGAGGACCTCGCGGTACATGCCGAGTCTCAGCTGCGTGTCGACGAGGTACTCGAGGACGACGAGCCGGGACTCCTCGAACTGCTGGCGGCGCCCTTCGATGATGCGGCCGGCGGAGACGTCGACCAGGGCCGGTCCTCGCCAGACCTGGAGCGCGCTGGTGAGGGTGGCCAGGGCGGTCACGTCGTCCCCGGAGGACAGGGCGCGGCGTCCGTCCGCGACGAGCTCGTGGAAGCGGTGCACGTCCAGATCGTCCTGGCCGGGGCGGAAGAGGTAACCGCCGGAGCGGGTCACGAGCATCTCGGAGGCGACCTGCCGGGTGGTCAGTCCGGCGGCCGCGGCGAGCAGTTTGCGGAGATTGAGGATGTATGTCTGCAGGGTGGTCAGGCAACTCACGGGCGGATCCTCGTCCCATAGTTCCCGGATCAGCGACGAGACGGGCACGACCTGGTCGGCGTGTACGAGGAGCGTCGCCAGCACACTTCTCATCTTGGGTGCGCTCGGGGTGTGCGAGTCTGCGCCGACCTGTACGGACAGCGGCCCTAAGACACCTAGCTTCACGATGGTTCCCCCATGGGTCAGCTTTAGACAGTGCTTTCCAGGTTCTTTAACCTCTCGGGTCCCCCGAGCGTTCCCAGGAGTCCACGGAATGTGAACTTCTGGGACCGATCCGCGGTGTGGCACCTCACGACGGGACCTGGCGAAGGCCAGGGACTGCCGGCCGCGGTGGTCATGCCACGGCCAGCAGCCGGTTGACGGTCTCCAGGAAGGCGGCCGGCGTCCGCACCTCCGCCAGCTCCTCCTCCGGGATGTCCACCCGGTACTCCCGCGAGACACGGGCGGCGGTCTCCAGGAGGGCCAGGGAGTCGTACCCCAGCTCGGCGAACTCCACGTCGAGCGCACGTTCCGCTCCTGTTACGGATTCCTCATCCCCCGCACACTCGCGCAGGATCCCGAAGAGACGCTCGGCGGTCAGTTCCTTCGCCATCGTCCTACCTTCCCTCATGGTCGATCTGGCAATGGGCCGCAGCCACGCATCGAACCCTATGCAGAAACGGAAGCGGCAGACTCGAGAACCGATCGAGGACGCCGGACGGAAGTGCTTCAATCCCCCCTGACCTCGCACGACGGTCGACTCCGGGAAAACCTGCATTGTTTGCCGTAACTCCGCCGCCTAAGGTCTTCGAGAAGACCCCGGAAGAGGAGGAGTCATGAAAGGAATTGTCCTTGCAGGCGGCCACGGAAGCCGTTTGCATCCCATCACCCTTGCCGTTTCGAAACAATTACTTCCGGTGAATGACAAGCCGCTGATCTACTATCCGCTCTCGGCGCTCATGCTCGCCGACATCCGCGACATCCTGATCATCGCGCTGCCCGGCGACATTCCGCAGCTCCAGCGCCTGCTCGGTGACGGGAGCCAGCTGGGGCTCTCCCTCACCTATGCGCAGCAGCCGGTCCCCGAGGGGCTGGCGCAGGCGTTCCTCATCGGCGCCGACCACATCGGGGACGACGACGTCGCGCTCGTCCTCGGCGACAACATCTTCCACGGGAACGGCTTCTACGACCTGCTCGCCACCCACCGGCGGGGACTCGACGGCTGTGTCCTCTTCGGCTACCCGGTGACCGACCCCGAGCGGTACGGCGTCGGCGAGGTCGACGAGGAGGGGCGGCTGGTGTCGCTGGCCGAGAAGCCGGAGAAGCCCCGGTCCAACCTCGCCATCACCGGCCTCTACCTGTACAGCAACGACGTCGTGGAGATCGCCCGGCAGGTCCGCCCGTCGCCCCGCGGCGAGCTGGAGATCACCGACGTCAACCAGGTCTACCTGGACGCCGGGCGCGCCGAACTCGTGCCCTTCGGACGAGGGTTCGCCTGGCTCGACGCCGGCACACCGGAATCGCTGCTCCAGGCCGGCCAGTACGTGCAGACGATGGAGGACCGGCAGGGCGTGCGGATCGCCTGTCTGGAGGAGATCGCGCTGCGCATGGGCTTCATCGACGCGGAGGCGTGCCACCGGCTGGGCGCCCGGCTCTCCCGCTCCGGGTACGGCTCCTACGTGATGGCCGTGGCGGACGAGATGCGCTCCTGAACCGGACGTGCCGACAGGGCCCGGCGGCCGTGGCCGCCGGGCCCTGTCGCTGACCGCGGTCACCCCTCGTCGAGCAGCATGGACTGCTGCTCGTCGAGCGCGATCCCCTCGGCGGCCATGTTGGCCCGCAGGTGTCCTGGCGAGGAGGTGCCGGGAATGGGCATCATCACCGGCGAACGGTGCAGCAGCCAGGCGAGCGCCACCTGAGCCGGTGACGCGCCGGTCTCCGCGGCGACCCGGGCCAGGGCGCTGCCGGCGGCCGGGCGGGCGGCCCCGGCGAGCGGTTTCCAGGCGATGAAGCCGATTCCCTCCCGCTCGCAGTAGGCCAGCTCGGGGTCGTAACGGCGGTCGTCGAGGCCGTACTTGTTCTGGACGCTGACGATGGGGGCGACGGCACGGGCCCGTTCGATCTGCTCGACGGTCACCTCGGAGAGCCCGATGTGCCGGATCTTCCCCTCGTCCTGGAGCTGCTTGAGCGCCCCGACCTGGTCCTCCAGCGGGACCTGTGGGTCGACCCGGTGCAGCTGGAACAGCTCGACGCGTTCCAGACGCAGCCGGCGCAGGCTCAACTCGGCCTGCTGACGCAGGTAGTCGGGCTTGCCGAGGGCCCGCCACAGGTGCGGCCCCGGCCGGACCTCGCCCGCCTTGGTGGAGACGACGAGGCCGGGGGCGTACGGGTGGAGGGCCGCGGCGAGCAGTTCCTCGTTGGCGCCGAGCCCGTAGACGTCGGCGGTGTCGATGAAGGTCACGCCGAGCGCGACCGCCTCCCTCGCGACCTCCATCGCCTTCTCCGGTCTGGCCGGGGGTCCCCAGTGATGGGGGCCGGTCAGCCGCAGCGCGCCGAAGCCCAGGCGGCGGACGGTGAGGTCGCCGCCCAGGGTGAGGTGCGTGGCGACGGCTCGGCGTGACTCCACGAGCTCGTTTCCCTTCGTGCGGTGTTCGGGTGGGACGTCCGGGAGCGACGGTCAGGGCAGCCGGACGGAGAGCGGGTGACGGAAGACGTCCCGCGGGTCCCAGGCGGCCTTGACCCGCTGGAGCCTGGGGTAGTTGTCCTTGTAGTAGAGGGTCGTCCAGGGCACGCCGGAGGTGTTCCAGGCCGGGTCGGCGGTGTCGGTGTCCGGGTAGTTGATGTAGCAGCCGTCGTGGTCGGCGTTGGGCACGGGGACACCGCCGGTGTCCCCGAAGACGTCCCGGTACAGCTCGCGGATCCAGCGCAGGTGCAGGCCGTCCGTGGCCGGGTCCATCCAGGTCACCGAGAACCACGCCTTGAGGATCGAGTCGCGCTGCGGCAACGCGGTCGCGGCGGGGGGCACGGTGTTCAGCCGGCCGCCGTACGAGTAGAGGTCGACCGCCCCCCATCCCTCGAAGGCGGGGTCGGTCAGGTGGCGGTGCACGGTCGCGATCCGCTCGGCGGTCCAGGTCCGGCGCAGGTAGGCGCTCTTCGACTTGTGCCGGTCGTACCCGCCGGTGTCGAAGCGGGCGCCCAGCGTGGCCTGGAGCCACAGCTCGTCCTGGTGCTCGATCGCCGGCGTCAGGCCGCTGCCCTCGTTGACCGCCGCGACGAACCGGGCGATCAGATCGACCGCGTCGGAGCGGCCGCCGTCGAAGCGGGCCTCCATCGAGATCGAGCCGATGGCATGGGTGTTGAGGTGCAGGGTGCTGTAGAGGCTGGCGTAGCGCGGATCGGCGTGGTGCGCCTCGAACCAGCGGCTGTAGTTCTGCACGATCCGGGTGAAGCGGGCCAGGTCGAGGTCGGCCCACGACCAGGTGACGAAGGTGGTGCGGAGCCGGGTCGGCGGCTTCGGCAGAAGCGACTCGGGGTCGCTCCCCTGCGCGCCCGGCGACCGGAACAGGTAGCGGGTGACGATGCCGAAGTTGCCGCCGCCGCCCCCGGTATGAGCCCACCACAACTCCCGGTTCGGGTCGTCGGGTTCGCGGGTGGCGGTGACGACCCTGGCCTGGCCCGAGGCGTCCACGACGACGACCTCGACGCCGTACAGGTGGTCGACGACGGCGCCGTCGCGGCGGGTCAGCGGGCCGTACCCGCCGCCGGCGACGTGGCCTCCGGCCCCGACCTGCGGGCACACCCCGGCGGGCAGGGTGACGCCGTAGTCGTAGTGCAGGCTGCGGTACACCTCGGCGAGCGTGGCGGCCGGCTCGACGGCGAACGCCCTGTGCTCCCGGTCGAAGTGGACCGCGCGCATCGGCGAGGTGTCGATGAGCACCTGGACGTCACGGTGATCGGCGAAGTTCTCGAAGCAGTGGCCGCCACTGCGCACGGCGACCCTCTTGCCCTCCCGCACCGCGGCGGTCAGCACCTGGGCGATCTGCGCGGCCGAGTGCACCACGTGCACCCGGTCGGGCGCCCCGGTGAACCGTCCGTTGAACCCCCTGGCGACCAGCTCGTGGTACCGGGCGTCGCCCGCCCCCACGGTCGTGATCCGTGTCTCGGGCGGGCACGACGCGGGCCTGGGCGGCTTGGCGGTCTCCGCCTGCGCGCCCCCCGTCGCGGTGACGGTCGCGGCCCCCGCCGCTGCCGCGGTCAGGAACCCACGGCGGCTGAATCTCCCCACAACACTCCCCTTACGACGTACGGACATCGAGCAGGGGGAACCGGCGCGGTGGCCCCCCGAAGACAGGGCCCTCACCGCGCCGGCCCGCCCCACTCGGTGACGGAGGCTCCCCGGCCCTCCCGTCACCGCACGCCTACGACTCCCGAGGCTCCAGCAGCACGACGGGGATCCTCCGCTCGGTCTTCTTCCGGTAGCTCCTGTACTGCGGGAAGATCGCGGCCATCGCGTCCCACAGCCGGTCCCGCTCCTCCCCCTCGGCCTCCTTGGCGACGACCTCGTACACGTCGGCCGCCACCTGGATCCGGGCCCGCGGGTCGGCGAGCAGGTTCAGGTACCACTGCGGATTCCGGTCGGATCCTCCGTTGGACCCGACGACGACGAAGTTCCCGCCGTCCTCGCCGTAGATCAGTCCGGTCCGGCGCAGCACCCCGGACGTACGCCCCCGGGTGGTGAGCACGAGCGTCGGCTTCCCGTACCAGATGTGCCCCTTGGCCCCGTCGCTCGCCAGGTACCGCCGCACATGCGTGGCGACCCAGCTCGTCGAGCTGTCCAGCACCTCGTCCTGCCTGTCCATGCACTCACTCCGTCCGGTGGCGACCGCGCCCTCGCATACTACAGTTTGAGTATCACAGTTTGAGTATTTCCAGCCATCCCCACCACCGCTTCGACCGTTCCTCGACGCGGTCTCGACCGGAGAGATCGGAGGGCCTTTCAAGGGGCGCGGAAATCCGTGGACGGACCCGCGGAAGATCACGTACCGTGGCATCACGCCTTGAGACGAACGGAAGGAGGCGAGTGCCGTGCAGTCCACACCTTTCCAGCGCTCCCTCTTTCGCTGTCCCGGCGTGCTTCGTCAGTTCTGACCGGGGGCGCTCCAAGCAGCCTGTATCCCGGAGGAATCCATGACCGGTCCGGTCATCCGCGCGCTCTCCGCGAGCGATGCTCATCTCTTCGACACACTTCCCGACCCCCTGGGCGCCGGTGAAGCCCATCAGCGCACCCGGTTCCGCCCTGACTGGAAGCGCGTCGCCCTGCGCGACGGCAAGGTCGTCGCACGCGGCGCGTGGTGGGGCGGCCCCGACGACTCGGAGCCCGTGAACATCAACTGGTTCGACGTGGCCGAGGGCGAGGAGGAGGCCGGAGCCGAACTCCTGCGTTCAGCTCCTTGGCAGGTCGAACTCGAGATCAACCTGCCCGGCGGCTGGCGGGAAGAGACCAGCCTGCGCGCTGACGCCGAGGCCCGGTTCGCCGCCGCACGAGCCGCAGGGTACGAACTCCTGGTGGAACGCTTCCTGTACCGCTGGACCCCGGAGCGAGGTCTGCCCGAGCGGCCCGGACGCCTGTGTTTCAGCGCGGAACCCGACGACGCCGTGTTCTTCGACGCGTTGCGCCGCATCCACTCCGCCACCCTGGACGCCCACGCGCTCAGTGCGATGGAGGAGGGCGGCCTCGACCAGGCCGCCCAGGAGGAACTCGACTTCTTCCACTGGTGCCCCTCCCCACGGGAGTGGTGGCAGATCGCGCGCACCCCGGAGGGCGACCTGGCCGGCATCCACATCCCGGCCCACAACCCCTCCGGCCCGACCATCGGCTTCATCGGAGTCGTCCCGGAACAGCGCGGTCGCGGCTACGCCTACGACCTCCTCGCCGAGTGCACCCACCTTCTCGTCGAGCAGGGCGCGGAGTTCATCAGCGGAGCGACGGACCGGGCCAACTTCCCCATGGCCGGGAACTTCACCAAGGCGGGCTTCCCCGTCATCCGTGAACGCATCAACTTCCGCCCGGCGGGCCAGGCCGCCTAGCGGGGAGTAGCACGCGGTGAGCGGTCCGGGCCGAAGGCGGGCTCGGACCGCGAGGTCGGCGGGTCGTCACTTCATGGGAAGTGGTGTTGCGGCGGGCCTGGTGGGAGTCCGCACGAGGTCTCGCCAGTCGGCGGGCCAGTTGGCCAGCGCGAGGATGCCCATGATGACGAGGTGGGTCGGCGCGGCCCAGCTTTCCACCGGCGGGTCGTGGTTGACGATGTGGGTGGTGACCGCGCCGGTGAGCACGAACATCAGCGTCGTGGCGCCCAGGAAGCGGGTCCGCTTGTCGGGGATCACCAGCAGGACGGCGGCCACACCTTCCAGGGCACCGACCACGAAGCGCATCCAGGACGGGTACCCCCACTCGGCGAACTTCGCGGAGTACGCCGAGCTGAACATCGTGTCACCCGGCCAGTACTTGGTCACGGCGCCCAGCGCGAACTCGAAGGCCAGGAACCAGTACAGAGCGGTCATGAGGCGTTTCGACATCTTTGATCCTTCGGGAGGGGGGAGTTG